>NZ_BAAAUT010000038.1:0-77214 GCF_039534085.1 Planomonospora alba | reverse complement strand
ACCGCCCCAGGAACACGGGACCCGGCCGGGGAGTCCGTACGGCCCGCCGCCCCGGCGCGGGACCCGGCCGGGAGCCGCACGCCGCCGAGGGCGAACCGGCCGGGGCGTGCGGGGGCCGTGCGGCGGTCAGGACCCGAGGAGGGAGCGCAGGGTCTCGTCGTCGCGGGCGATCACCGCGCGGCCGTCGTCGGTCAGGACGATCGGGCGCTGGATCAGGATCGGGTGGGCGGCCAGGATCGCGATCCACTCGTCCCGGTCGCGGGCCTTGTCCGCCAGCCCGAGCTCGCGGGCCCGCGCCTCGCCCATCCGGGTGATGTCCCACGGCTCCAGGCCCAGCCGGTCGAGGACCTCGGTGAGCTCGGCGGCCGTGGGCGGGTCGTCCAGGTAGCGGCGCACGGTCACGTCCCGGCCCGCGCCGGTGAGCGCGTCGAGGGCGCAGCGGCTCTTGGAGCAGCGCGGGTTGTGCCAGACCGTGGCCATCACTCCACCTCCGCGGGGGTGCCCCCGGTGATGCGGACCAGCTCCTGGAAGGAGGTGGGGAAGACGCTGTGCGGGTGGCCCGCGGCGGCCCAGACGACCTCGTGCCGCTCCAGCCAGGTGTCGACCAGCGTCCGGATGGGGGCCGGGTGGCCGATCGGGGCGACGCCGCCGATGGGCTGGCCGGTGGCGGCCCGGACGAATTCGGGGGTGGCGCGCCGTACCCTGGCGGCGCCGACCCTCTCCGCGATCAGCTCGGTGTTCACCCGGTGGGCCCCGCTGGTGAGCACCAGGAGCGGCTCGCCGTCGGCGTCGAAGACGAGGCTGTTGGCGATGGCGCCGACCTCGCAGCCGAGCTGCGCGGCGGCGGTCGCCGCCGTGGGGGTGGCCTCGGCGAACACGACGATCTCGCCGGAGACGCCGTGCTCGCCCAGGATCGCGGCGACCTTCTCGATGTTCGGATGCAGCTTTTCTGGCACCCGCCCACTCTAAACAGGTCAACCGCTGACTATGGCTTTGTGGCCGATCGCGGAACCATCCAGGCAGGCGTCATGGCCCGCCGGTCCGGTCCGGCGGCGTACGAGGGGATGGATCTGCATGAAGGCTGGACACAGGCTCGGCGTGGCCGCTCTCGTGACGGCGGCCGCCGTACTCCTGCCCTCCCCCGGCGCGGCGGGCGGAGCGGTCGCCGCGTCCGCTCCGCCGGCCGGGCGCGCCGCCCCCGCCGTCACTCCGGACACGACCCTCAGGCCCGGCGCCGGCGGTGCGGCCGTCAAGGCGCTCCAGCGGAGGCTGAAGGCGCTCGGCTACCTCCCCGGCGGGATCAGCGGCCGGTACGGCGAGGCGACCCGGGCCGCGGTGTGGGCCTTCCGGAAGGTCAACGGCCTGGGACCGAGCGCGACGGTCGGGGGGAGGACCTGGAGTGCCCTGGAGCGGCCGCGGGCCCCGAGGGTGCTGGTGCCGCGGGGCAGGCCGACCCGCGTCGAGATCAACCTGCGCAAGCAGGTGATGGTGCTCTACGTCAGGGGACGGGTGAGGCTGGTCAGTCACATCTCCTCCGGCACGGCCCGCACCCCCACGCCGACGGGCGACTACCGCACGACGTGGCGGCGGAAGGGCTGGCACCGCTCGCCGCTGGGCGGGCTCTACAACCCGGTCTTCTTCAACGGCGGCATCGCCCTGCACGGCTCGCTCTCGGTGCCGCTCCACCCGGCCTCGCACGGGTGCGTGCGGCTGCCGATGCACGTGGCCGAGGTCCTGCCGCGCCTGCTCGGCCCGCGCACGCCGGTCCACGTCCGGGGCAGGTTCGCCTACTGATCCCGCGCGCCGCCGGCCTTCCGGGCGTCCGGGTGTCCACAGAGAGATCGAACTTTTGTTCGCCCACCTACTTGACACCATCGATGATCGAATTTATGTTCGATGTAGTGACGTGGGACTCGCGGCTCACGTTGAGGGCGGCCGGTCCGGCCCGCGCCTCCACCCGAGGCGGCGGGGCCGGGCCGGGATCGGACGGGGAGAGGGGAAGCTCCTCGTCCGGCCGCCCGGCGTAATTGTCGGTGGGGTCTGCGACCGTGGCACTACCGGCGAGGATGCCGGGAGCCGCTTGCGACCAAGGAGGCGGAAGCATGACCCCACGGTTCGACGGCCCCGGCGGGCCCCGGCTCTCGCCCACGGTGCGGACGCGCCTGGCCGACGCGCGCGACTGCCTGGAGGAGGCGGCCGCCGCCCGCACCTCGGCGGCGCGTTACGTCGCGGCGCACCTGGCCGCGCTCCGGGCGGCGGCGGCGGTCCTGGCCGCACGCCCCCGGCCGATGGACGGCCGCAGGCGCAGGCTGCGCAGCGCCTGGGAGCTGCTGCCGGAGGCCGAGCCCCGGCTGGCCGACTGGGCGCCCTACTTCGAGGTGAGCGCCGCCAAGCGGGCCTCGATCGAGGCCGGCATGACCCACGCGGTCTCGCCCCGCGACGCCGAGGAGCTGATCTCCGAGGCGGAGCGGTTCGTCGTCACGGTGGAGGAGATGCTCGGCCTGCCCGCCCAGCCCTCGCTGCCGGGCCGCGTCCCCCTGGCGGGATAGGCGCCCGCGCTCCCGGACGGCGGCGAGGGCCGTGGCGGGTGACCCGTTTTCCCTCTCCCGTGGCGGACCCCGGGCCTTCCATGGGGAACCCCCGAACACCGCTTTGGCCGTATTCCCCGGGTTGTGCCGGATCGCCCCTGCTAGGGTGCGGTGAGTGATCGGACTGCGACGAGTCGGCCCCGATGAGTTCGTCTCCCGGCTGGGCTCCGTTCTCGACATCTACACCGCGGCGATGGACCCGCCCGCCGAACAGCTGTCCGGCCGCAGAACGATCATGGGCAACCACGCCACCCACCCCGGCTTCACCTGCCTGTTCGCCGAGCTTCCCGACGGGACGCCGGTCGGTCTCGCCTACGGCTTCCACGGCGCGCCCGGGCAGTGGTGGCACGACGTCGTCCACCAGGCCGTCGCGGAGCGGCACGGCGCCGCCGGCGCGCACGGCTGGCTGGGTGACGCGCTGGAGCTGGCCGAGATCCATGTGCACCCCGGCCACCAGGGCAAGGGGATCGGCCGCTCACTGGTCCTGGGCGTGTGCGAGGACCGTCCGGAGCGCACGGCCGTGCTGTCCACCCGCGACCTGCCCACCGTCGCCAGACGTCTCTACCGCAGCCTCGGCTTCGTCGACCTGCTCACCGCGTTCGTCTTCCCCGGCGGCCACGAGCGCTACGTGATCGCGGGGGCCGTGCTCCCGCTGGCCCCCGAGCGGCCGGGCACCGGCCCCCGCGGGGCGGGGGCGGGCTGAGGCCGCGGTGCCGGAGCGGCGCGGCACCGCGGCGCGCGGCGGCTCAGGCGGTGACCGGGGCGGCCTGCGGCGCGGGGTCGAGGGCCCGGAAGACCTCGCGCGTCGCGCTGGAGCGGTTGAAGGTGATGAAGTGGATGCCCGGCGCCCCCTCGTCGAGCAGGGTCTGGCAGAGCTCGACGGCGTGCTCGATGCCGAGGCGGCGTACCGCGGCGGGGTCGTCGGCGACGGCCGTGAACCGCTCGGCCACCTCGGGCGGGAACGGCGCCCCGGACAGCTGCTCGGAGCGCGCGATCGTGCTCAGCTGGGTGACGGGCATGATGCCGGGGATGATCGGCGTGTCGCAGCCCTTGGCCGCCACCCGGTCGCGCAGCCGCAGGTAGTCCTCCGCCCGGAAGAACATCTGGGTGATGGCGTAGTCGGCTCCGGCCCGGCACTTGCGCACGAAGTACTCGGTGTCGGACTCGATCGAGGCCGACCTCGGGTGCTTGTACGGGAAGGCCGCGACGCCCACGCAGAAGTCGCCGGACTGGCGGATCAGCCGGACCAGCTCCTCGGCGTAGAGCACGCCCTCGGGGTGGCGCACCCACTCCCCCATGGGGTCGCCGGGCGGGTCGCCCCGGACCGCGAGGATGTTGCGCACGCCCGCCCCGGCGAACCGGCCGATCAGGTGGCGCAGCTCGCGGACCGAGTGGTTGACCGCGGTGAAGTGCGCCACCGGCGTCAGCGTGGTCTCATGGGCGAGCCGCTCCACGATCTCGACCGTGCGGTCGCGGGTCCCGCCGCCCGCCCCGTAGGTGACGGAGACGAACGTGGGCCGGAGCGACTCCAGCTCCCGGATCGCGCGCCAGAGCTGCCGCTCCCCCTCGGCGTTCTTCGGCGGGAAGAACTCGAAGGAGAAGGACCGGCCGCCCGCCGCGAGGAGCTCGCGGACGGTGGGCACGCGGTCGGGAAGGATTGAAGGGCGACCCAGAGCCATGCCCCATAGCCTACTGGCCCGGCCGCCGCGCGGGCGGCGTGACCACCTGCCGAGACGCGCGGCCGACCGGCGATCCGTGCCCGGACCGATAATCTCTGTGTATGCCCGCTTCCGCAGCCATGCTGGACACCATCCGCTCCGAGGTGGACCGTTCACTGAGAACGTTCCTCGACCGGCAGCGCCCCGCGTTCGGCTCCCCGGAGATCGCCCCGCTCCTGGCCGCCGCCGAGGACTTCCTCTCCGGCGGGAAACGGCTCCGCCCGGCGTTCTGCTACTGGGGCTGGCGGGGGGCGGGCGGCGCCGCCGACGATCCCGCGCTCTTCTGCGCGGCCGCCTCCCTGGAGCTGCTCCAGGCCAGCGCGCTCGTCCACGACGACGTGATGGACGCCAGCGACCTGCGGCGGGGCATGCCCTCGGCGCACCGCCGCTTCCAGGCCATGCACGAGAAGGAGGGCTGGAACGGCTCCGCCGCGCAGTTCGGTGAGAGCGCCGCCATCCTGCTGGGCAACCTGCTGCTGGTCTGGTCCGGGGAGATGTGGCGGACCAGCGGCCTGCCCGCGGACGCCCTCGGCGCGGCCCAGCCGCTCTACGACCACATGCGCACCGAGCTGATGTGCGGCCAGTACCTCGACCTGCTGGAGCAGGTCCGGGGGGTCAGCACCTTCGACAGCGCGCTGCGGGTCGCGCTGTTCAAGAGCGGCAAGTACTCCGTGGAACAGCCCCTCCGGCTCGGCCTGGTGCTGGCCTCCGGCGGACCGGAGCCGTGGATCGACCGTTTCTGCGAGGAGTACGGCCGCAGCGTCGGCATCGCCTTCCAGCTGCGCGACGACATCCTCGGCGTGTTCGGCGACCCCGCCGAGACCGGCAAGCCCGCCGGCGACGACCTGCGGGAGGGCAAGCGGACGATGCTCATCGCCCGGGCGCTCGCCGCGGCCTCGCCCGCCCAGGCGGAGGAGGTCCGCCGCACGCTCGGCGACCCGCAGCTCCAGGAGAGCGGGGTCGAGCGGCTCCGCCGGGTGATCGAGGAGACCGGCGCGCTGTCCGCCTGCGAGAAGCTGATCGACGACTACCTGGCGGAGGCCCTGCGCGCGCTGGACGGCGCCCCGGTCACGCCGGAGTCCCGCGCGGCCCTGGCCGACCTGGCCGTGGCCGCGACCGCCCGCCGGACCTGACCGGCCGGGGCGGCGGTCTGCGGCCCCGGCGTCCCGGTGGCGCCGACCGGCCCGCCCGCCCGCGGATCCGGTCCCGTCCGCGCCCGCCGGGACACGACGGGAGCGGCCGTGACCGGCGCGGAGCGGGAGCCGAGCCGGTCACGCCCGGACCCGTCTCAGCTCTCCGGAGCGGGCGGCGGGGCGGCGAGCCTGCGGCGGAACTCCGCGGCGGCGGCCTTCGGGTCGTCCGCCTCGGTGATGGCCCGCACGACCACGACCCGGCGCACGCCGTACGACATGACCTCGTCCAGGTTGCCCAGGTCGATGCCGCCGATGCCGAACCAGGGGCGGTCGGTCTCCAGCGCGGCGGCGTGCCTCAGCAGGGACGGCCCCGGCGCGGGCCGGCCGGGCTTGGTGGGCGTCGGCCAGATCGGGCCGCAGCAGAAGTAGTCGACCCCGGGCTCGGCGGCCGCGGCGGACGCCTCCTCGGGGGCGTGGGTGGAGCGCCCGATGAGGATGTCGTCGCCGAGGATGTCGCGGGCCACCCGCACGGGCAGGTCGTCCTGGCCGAGGTGGAGGACGTCCGGGCGGGCGGCGCGGGCGACGTCGGCCCGGTCGTTGACCGCCAGGAGCCTGCCGTGCCGGTCGCAGGCGTCACGGAAGACCTCCAGGAGCTCCAGCTCCTGGCGCGCCTCCAGGCCCTTCTCGCGCAGCTGCACGATGTCGACCCCGCCGGAGAGGGCGGCGTCGAGGAAGTCGGCGAGGTCCCCCCGGTCGCGGCGGCCGTCGGTGCACAGGTAGAGGCGGGCGTCAGAAAGCGAGGGTCTGGGCACGCCGCTTGACCTCGGTGTGGCGGCCGGCGCGGATGGCGTCGACCGGCGACCCCGGCAGGGTGTCGTCGGGGGTGAACAGCCACCGCAGGGCCTCGGCCTCGTCGTATCCCGCGTCGAGCAGCACGGTGATCGTGCCCGGCAGACCCTTGGCGACGTCGTCTCCGGCCAGGAAGGCGGCGGGCACCTGGGGCTCCCCGCCGCCCCGCCGCACCCCGATGAGCTTGTGGTCCTTGAGGAGTTGCTTCGCGCGACCGATGCTGAGGTCGAGCCTCCTGGCGACCTCGGTGAGGGTGAGCCATTCGCCCACCAGTTCGTCGGTTTCCCGGTCGATCTGCGCAACAGAAAGCGTCACGAAGCCACCATTACCACAATGAGCCCTTCACCAAACACTTCACGGCGCGGTCATATCGCCGTACAGTCGCGCAACGCTACAGCAGGATCGGCCAGGCGATCGACATCGAGGCGCTGGCCCCCCTCGATGAGGCGGCGTCCCTGCACCAGGTCGCGCGGGCGGTTCACGGCCAGGACGGCGGCGAGCGTGTCGTCGTCGTTCAGCCAGCAGACCGACCACCGGGTGCCGGCGGGGTCGCCGCGGCCGACGAGGCGGGCGCCGTCGTGGTGCCCGGCGTACTGGACCATGTGGCCGAACTGCTCGGACCAGAAGTAGGGGACCGGGTCGTAGACCGCGCCCTCCCCGGCGCCCTCTCCCAGCAGCGTGGCCACCGCCACGTCGGGGGCGCCCAGGGCGGTGTCCCAGTGCTCGACCCGCAGGCGCCGGCCGTACCGGCGCGACCACCAGGCGGCGCAGTCTCCGGCGGCGACCACGCCGGGCAGCGCGGTGCGCAGGTGCTCGTCGGTGACGACCCCGTCGTCCAGCTCGACTCCCGAGCCGGCCAGCCAGTCCACCGCGGGCCGCACTCCGATGCCGGTGACGACGACGTCGGCCTCGACCGCGGAGCCGTCGGCGAGGGTGAGACCGCCGTGGTCGACGGCGGCGACCACGGCGGCCGTGCGCAGGTCGATGCCGGCCTGGGCGTACCAGGGGGCGGTGTGGGCGCCGACGGGGCCCAGCGCGGCGGCCAGCGGGTGGGCGGCGGCCTCGACGACGGTGACCTCGCACCCGGCCCTGCGCGCGGCGGTGGCGACCTCGGCGCCGATCCAGCCCGCGCCCACGACGGCGACCCGCACGCCCTCGCGGAGCAGCGCGCGCAGCGCGAGCGCGTCGTCGATGGTGCGCAGCACGTGCTGCGGCCCCTCGCCGCGCAGCCGGATCGGGGCCGCGCCGGTGGCGATGACCAGGCCGTCGTAGGCCAGCTCTCCCTCGGTGGTCTCCACCACGCCGGGGCGCAGCCCCTTGGCGGCCACCCCGGGGCGGAAGTCCACCCCCATGGCGTCCAGGTCGGAGTCGACGACCGTGGAGTCGATCTCGCCGAGCAGCACCGCCTTGGACAGCGGCGGGCGGTCGTAGGGCCGGTGCGGCTCGTCGCCGAGCAGCGTGATCGTGCCACCGAACCCGTGCGCCCTCAGCGCCTCTACGCTCCGCACCCCGGCGAGGCCCGCACCCGCCACCACGACATGATTCACACCTCAAGACCCTAAGCTGCGGAAGCGGCCTCGGCCATCCGGTCTCGCATAACGAAACCGGCATTTACCTCACATCTCCGGCGTTGAGTGCGGTGCAGGACCCCTTATGGTGGAGGGCGTAAGACGCGCGGGAGCCCGGCACGCACCGGGCTGAGAGGAGGGCGGCGGACCGGCGGGACCGGTGGGCCGGACGGTGCGCGACAGGCGCCCCGCCGGACACCCGGGTCCCGGGCGCGTTCGCCGGCGGGCCCTCGACCGCCAGGAACCTGATCCGGGTCATGCCGGCGAAGGGAGCGGAGCGCTCATGCCGCACAGTGCCGTACCGCCCGCACCGGGCGGTACCCACGATCTCGTCGTCGTCGGCGGCGGCGTCGCCGGCCTCGCGGTGGCCTGGCGCGCGGCCCGCCGCGGCCTGCGGGTGGCGGTGGCGGACCCCTCCCCCGGCTCCGGCGCCTCGCACGCCGCCGCGGGCATGCTGGCGCCGGTCAGCGAGGTCACCTACACCGAGGAGCCGCTGCTCAGGCTGGGCCTGGCGTCGCTGGAGCGCTGGCCCGCCTTCGCGGCCGAACTGGCCGCCGACAGCGGCCGTGACCTCGCCGCCCTCGACTACCGCACCGACGGCACGCTGGAGGTGGCCTTCGACTCCGACGACCTGGCCGCCCTGGACGAGCTGGCGGGCTTCATCGGCGCGCTGGGGCTGCCGGCCGAGCGGCTGACCGGCCGCGAGTGCCGCCGGCTGGAGCCGATGCTCGCCCCCGCGGTCCGCGGCGGGCTGCTGGCCCGCGGGGACGCCTGGGTGGACCCGCGCCGCGTCACCGCGGCGCTGCTGGCCGCGCTGGAGCGCCGCGGGGTCGCCGTGGTCCGCGCCCGGATGACCGGGCTGGAGACCTCCGGCGGCGCCGTCACCGGGGTACGGCTCGCGCCCGGCGGCGCCCCGGGCCCCGCCGGGAGCGGCTCCGGCCGCGGCACGGGCCGCGAGGGCGGCGCGGTGCTCCGCGGCGACCGGGTGGTCCTGGCCGCCGGGGCCTGGTCGGGGACGCTGGACGGGCTCCCGCCCGAGGTGCTCCCGCCGGTCCGGCCGGTCAAGGGCCAGATCATGCGGCTGCGCTCCCCCGAGCCGGTGCTGTCCCGGTGCGTGCGCGCCTGTGTGCACGGCGGGCGCGTCTACCTCGTGCCGCGCGGCGACGGGGAGCTGGTCCTCGGCGCCACCCAGGAGGAGCTGGGCTTCGACACCCGGGTGACCGCCGGGGGGCTGTGGGAACTGCTGCGCGACGCGCGGGAGCTGGTCCCCGGGGTGGCCGAGCTGGAGGTGGCCGACGTGACGGCCGGGCTGCGCCCGGGGACGCCGGACAACCTGCCGCTGGTCGGCCCCTCCGCCCTGCCCGGCCTGGTGCTCGCCACCGGGCACCACCGGGGCGGCGTCCTGCTGGCCCCGCTCACGGCCGACCTCCTCCTCGGGGAGGACGGCGGCCTCGCGGAGCTGGCGGAGCTCTGCTCGCCCCTCCGCTTCCAGGACCACCGTTTCCAGGACCACCGTTTCCAGGAGCAGCGTTGAACGTGATGATCAACGGCACCGCGCACGAGCTGCCCGCCGAGGCCACCGTGGCGCAGGCCGTACGGCGGCTGACCGACGCCGTCAGCGGCGTGGCCGTGGCGGTGAACGACGAGGTCGTCCCGCGCGGCGCGTGGGAGACGACCGCGCTCGCCGAGACCGACCGGGTCGAGGTGCTCACCGCGGTCCAGGGAGGGTGACGTGAACGGCATGAGCGGCGTGGACGACGAGCTGGTCATCGGCGGGGAGAAGTTCTCCTCGCGGCTCATCATGGGCACCGGGGGCGCGCCCTCGCTGGAGGTGCTGGACGCCGCGCTCGCCGCCTCGGGCACCGAGCTGACCACGGTCGCGATGCGCCGGCTGGACCCGTCGGCGCGGGGGTCGGTGCTGGACGTGCTGCGCCGGCGCGGCATCAAGGTCCTGCCGAACACCGCCGGCTGCTTCACCGCGCAGGAGGCCGTGCTGACCGCCCGGCTGGCCCGGGAGGCGCTGGAGACCGACTGGGTCAAGCTGGAGGTCATCTCCGACGAGCGCACCCTGCTGCCGGACCCGATCGAGACCTTCGACGCGGCCGAGCGGCTGGTCGCCGACGGGTTCACGGTCCTGCCGTACATCGGCGACGACCCCGCCCTGGCGCGCCGGCTGGAGCAGGCGGGTTGCGCGGCGGTGATGCCGCTGGGCGCGCCCATCGGCTCCGGGCTGGGCATCCGCAACCCGCACAGCATCGAGCTCATCGTGGAGGCCGCCGGCGTGCCCGTCATCCTGGACGCCGGGATCGGCACGGCCAGCGACGCGGCGCTGGCGATGGAGCTGGGCTGCGACGCGGTGCTGCTGGCCACGGCGGTGACCCGGGCCCGCAGCCCGGAGCTGATGGCCCGCGCCATGCGCGCGGCGGTGGACGCGGGCCGGGCGGCCCGGCTGGCCGGGCGCATCCCCCGCCGCCGGTACGCGGAGGCGTCTTCCCCTATGAATCCATAAAGATACGGACAAGACTGGCGCCTGTTGGCATCGGTTTGGAACAGGGCGACCATGCGGACCGCAAATCGCCCGTAAACTCGGGCGGGTGGACACGACGCCAACCGATCCCCTCGTCGGGAGACTCCTCGACGGGCGTTACCGCGTTGAGTCCCGGATCGCCCGGGGCGGCATGGCGACCGTCTACGTGGCCCTGGACGTCCGGCTCGACCGCACGGTCGCCATCAAGGTGATGCACCGGGGCCTCGCCGAGGACCCCTCCTTCGTGCGCCGGTTCATCGGCGAGGCCAAGTCGGTGGCGAGCCTGTCGCACCCCAACGTGGTGCAGGTCTTCGACCAGGGAACCGACGGGGACGTCGTCTACCTGTCGATGGAGTACGTGCCGGGGCGCACCCTGCGCGACGTGCTCCGCGACCGGGGCAGACTGCCCGCCCGCGAGGCCCTGGAGGTCATGATCCCGGTGCTCGCCGCGCTGAGCGCCGCGCACCAGGCCGGGATGATCCACCGGGACGTCAAGCCGGAGAACGTCCTGCTCGCCGACGACGGGCGGGTCAAGGTCGTGGACTTCGGGCTGGCCCGCGCGATCGAGGCCACCAACCAGACCCGCACCGGCGTCATGATCGGCACCATCGCCTACATGTCGCCCGAGCAGGTCACCTCCGGCGCCGCCGACGCGCGCAGCGACGTCTACGCGGCCGGGATCATGCTCTTCGAACTCCTCACCGGCCGCCAGCCGTACGAGGGCGAGACCTCGATGGCGATCGCCTACCGGCACGTGCACGACACCGTCCCCGTGCCCTCGGCGCTGCTGCCCGGCTCCCCGCCGCTGCTGGACACGCTGGTGGCCCAGGCCACGGCCCGCGAGACCGCGGGCCGCTTCGCTGACGCCACGGCGATGCTGGTCGCCGCGGTGGACGCGCACCGCATGCTCTCCCGGGAGAGCGGCCCGATCCCCTCGGGACCGGTCCCGTCCGGCCCGGTCCTCCCCGCGCCGGTCACCGGCGCCCACCCGGCGCCGGCCGGCACGGCCCCTCCGCCGCTGCCCCCCGCCAACCCGACGCTGATCCAGCCCCGCGTGGAGGTGCTCACCGAGCCGGCCCCGGCGGGCGCGTCCGTCGCGCTCGCCGGGGCGGCCGCCCCGCGCCGGGGCCCGGCGCCGAAGGTCTGGTTCCTGGTCGCGCTGGCCGCGGTGATGGTCGTCGCGATCGGCGTGACCGGCTGGCTGTTCTCCCGGACCACCACGGTCACGGTGCCCGATCTGGTCACGCACAACGTCAAGCTCGCCGCCGAACAGGCCCGGGAGAAGGGCTTCGCCGTCGAGATCGGCCCGGCCGAGCACAGCGAGGACGTCCCCAAGGACATCGTGCTGCGCACCGTCCCCGCCGCGGGCGCCGAGGTGGAGCCGGGTGCCAAGCTCACGCTGGTCGCCTCCGCCGGCCCGAAGCGGATCGCCGTGCCCAACGTCGTCGGCCTCGACGCCAACGCGGCCCGGGAGAGGATCGCCGCGGCCGGGCTGACCGTCGACGAGGTCAAGCGGCAGGCCAGCGAGACCGTCCCGCGCGACCAGGTGATGCGGACCAGCCCCGCTGTGGGCAACAAGGTCAAGGAGGGCGCCAAGGTCGACCTCATCGTGAGCGCCGGCCTGGTGATGCCCGACGTCACGGGGATGCAGCGCGACGCGGCCAGGAGCGCGCTGGAGAGCGTCGGCCTCGTCCCCGAGTTCGTCGAGCAGACCGACCAGGCCCAGCCGTGCACGGTCATCGCCCAGGACCCCAAGGCGGGCGCGGAGATCGACAAGGGCGCGGTGGCCCGGATGACCCTGTCTGCGTGCGACAACGGCGAGTGGCACTGGCCGTGGGAGAACAACGACCAGGACGTCAGCGACGACAACGTCATCGTCGTCCCGAACGTGGTGTTCAAGGACGTCAAGGCCGCGCGCGACGAGCTGCGCGCGGCCGGGTTCAAGGTGCGGGTGCACAAGGGCCTGAACCGCAACCGCGTGCTGGCCCAGCGCCCGCCGGGGGGGCAGCCCGCTCCCCCGGGCACCGAGGTCACCCTCTGGCACTAGGACCGTCCCGCACGCCGACCGGGGCCGGACCGCGGTGCGCTCCCCGGCCCTTGCGGGGCGGACCGCCCGCCCTGGTAGCCTCCCCCGGATGAACCGCTTCCAGCTCGCCGACCGGATCCACGCCGCCTTCACCGACCGGCACGGCGGGGTGAGCGCCGAGCCGTACGGCAGCCGCAACCTCGGCGGGGCCGTCGGCGACGACCCCGAGGCGGTACGGCGCAACCGGGAGAAGACCGCCGCCGACCTGGGGGTGGACCCGCAGCGCGTGGTGCTCATGCGGCAGGTCCACGGGGCCGACGTGCGCTACGTCGCCGAGCCGTTCGGCGCGGAGCCTCCCCCGCTGGACGCCGTCTTCACCGACGTGCCCGGGCTCGTGCTGAGCGTGCTGGTGGCCGACTGCGCCCCGGTCCTGGTGGCCGACCCGGTGGCGGGGACGGTGGGCGCGGCGCACTCCGGACGGCCCGGCACCGCCGCCGGGGTGGTGCCCGCCCTGGTCGCGGCGATGGCGGAGCACGGCGCCGACCCTGCCCGGATGGTCGCCGTGATCGGCCCGGCGGCGTGCGGGCTCTGCTACGAGGTCCCCGCGGAGATGCGGGCCGAGGTGGCCGCCGCGGTGCCGGAGGCCTGGGCGACCACCCGCCGGGGCACGCCGGCCGTGGACGTGCGGGCGGGCATCGCCGCACAGCTCGCCCGGGCCGGGGTCGGCGACGTCCGGCACGACGCGCGCTGCACGATCGAGTCGCCCGAGCTGTTCTCCCACCGCAGGCGGCGCCCGACCGGCCGGTTCGCGGGCTACGTCTGGCTGGAGGGCTGAGGGCCGCCGGCCGGCCGGAGCGGCTCGCGGGATCCGGGGCAACGGTACGGCCGGGCAGGCGTCCGCCGTCGCGGCCGGCACTCCGCGGGACACTGCCGAGCAGGGCGGCCGGGTCCGGGACCGCCGGTCGGGACGGTCTAGGCCGCCGGGTCCGGCCCGGGCAGGGCCGCGGGGTCGGTGGCGGCCGCCCGCAGGCGCGTGCGGACGGCGGTCCTGGCCCGCCGGTAGGCGGCGGGGTCGTCGTGCAGCAGGGAAACGGCGTTGGCGGTCTCCAGGAACGCGGTCAGCTCGAAGGCGAGCTGGCCGGGCTCGGTGTCCTCGGTGAGCTCTCCGAGCCGGCGCGCGTCGTCGACGGTGCGCGTGACCAGGCGGTTCCATTCGAGGCCCGCCGCGGCGACCGCGTCGCGCACGCGCCCCGGGCGGGCGTCGAACTCGGCGGTGACCGCGAAGAAGAAGCATCCGCCGGGGAAGACCCGCCGCTCGGAGTAGTCCAGCCAGCCGTCGCACAGCCGCCACACCCGCCCCAGGCCCGGTGGCGCGGCCAGTGCGGGCCGGACGACCTCCTGGAGGTAGACCTCCGCCGCGACCCGGACCGTGGCGAGCTGGAGCTCCTCCTTCGAGCCGAAGTAGCCGAAGAGCCCGCTCTTGCTCACGCCGAGGTCGGCGGCCAGCCGTCCGATCGACAGGCCCTCCAGCCCCTCCGCTGAGGCGATGTCCGCCGCCCGGCGCAGGATCCTGTTCCGCGTCCGCTCGTCCCGCGGCCGGCCTGCCATCGCCACCTCTTTTCAGCACGAACGTTCGCTTAATTATGCCGCACGCGGTACGGTGCAAATCAAGCACGAACGTTCGTGCTCGAAAGGAGCACTCATGGACACGTTCTCTCCGGACGTGCGGACCCTGGACCTGCGCGACCTCGACCGCCGGGCCCTGGAGACCGCCGGACACCTGATCACCCGGGTCCGGCCCGAACACCTGGCCGCGCCCACCCCCTGCACGGCGTGGAACCTCGGCGAGCTGCTGCGCCACATGGTGAGCGAGAACCACGGCTTCGCCGCGGCGGCCGCCGACCGGTCCACCGACCGGTCCGCGTGGGACCGCGGCGAGCTCGGCACCGACCCGTACCGCGCCTACCAGACGTCGGCGGCCGCGGTCACCGCCGCGTTCGCCGCCGGGGACGCCTACGACCGGCGGGTCGAGGTCCGGGAGTTCGGCGTGTTCCGCGGCCGCACCGCCATGGCCATGCACTTCGTCGACGTCCTCGTCCACGGATGGGACATCGCCGCGTCCATCGGCGCGCCGTACCCGCTCGACGAGGAGGCCGCGGCCGGCGCGCTGGCGATCGCCGCCGGCTGGCCTGACGTCCCGGGCTTCCGCGGTCCCGGCGCCCCGTTCGGCGCCCGGGTCCCGGTGCGCGCCGGCGCCTCCGCCACCGAACGGCTGCTCGGGCTGCTCGGCCGCTCCCCGGCGTGGGCACCGCCGTCGGCCCCGTCATCGGCCCCGGCATGCTGAGGAGCGCGTGGACGGCCGGACCGGCCGCGGATACGACCGGTCCCGTGCTGGTGGCCGTCACCGCCTTCCGGGCCGACCGGGCACGTGACCTGCCCGGCATCCACCGTTCCGGGCTGGCGCTGCGCCGGGCCTGGCCCCGGCTGGACGGCGCGGTCGGGATGTGGCTGTGGACGGAACCGCTGGAGCGCCGGTGCGGCTCGGTGTCGGTCTGGCGGAGCGAGCAGGACCTGCGGCGGTTCGTGGCCTGGCCGGAACACGTCGCGGTCGTGCGGCGCTACCGCGGGCGGGGGCGGCTGACGTCCACCGCCTGGACGGCCGAGGGTTGCGACCTGCGGGCCGTGTGGGCCCGGGCCCGGCCGCACCTGTCCGCAGCGGGGTCCCCGCCCGCGGGCGCGTGACCGCGGGGGGCGTCCGGCCGGGGAGTGCCGGCCGGGCCCGGCCGGGCGCCGGGAGCACCGCCCGGCCGCCCGCCCCGGCCGCTTCCCGCTCAGCGGTCGAGCACGCCGTGCAGGCGGACCCGGGCGAGCCCGCCGTCGGGGTAGATGTCGACCCTGACGTGGGTGACGGCCGGCCCGTCCTCGATGCGGAAGCGGTGCCGGGTGTCGGGCAGCAGCCGGGTCCTCGGCAGCAGGGCGGTCTCCCCGTCCGGGCCCGTCCCGGTGAGGGAGGCCCAGCCGGGGGCGTTGAACACCAGGTTGGTGGTGTCGATCTCGGCGAGCTTCACGATCCCGGCGCCCGCCAGGCGGATGACCAGCCAGTCGTTGCCGCCGTCGCGGCGGCGCGTGGTCTCCCACCCCTCGGCCTGGTGGCGGGCCAGGCCGGGGGCGACGACGTTGTGGGGCGAGGAGTAGAACGCGTCGGAGCAGGCCGTCACCAGCCCGCCGTTCTCCAGGGCCGCGAGGTCGAGGCTCAGCCCCTCGTGGATCGACAGGTCGGGCCGGGGCTCGCCGTGCACGCGCAGCCGGGCGACGCCGCCGTCGGGGA
Organism: Planomonospora alba; assembly: GCF_039534085.1. Classification (NCBI taxonomy): domain Bacteria; kingdom Bacillati; phylum Actinomycetota; class Actinomycetes; order Streptosporangiales; family Streptosporangiaceae; genus Planomonospora; species Planomonospora alba. The sequence goes on along the minus strand of NZ_BAAAUT010000038.1, from coordinate 61,477 downwards.
AGGCGTTCAGCCGGACGTGCGTGTAGCGGCGCCCGTCGGCGACCTCGAAGACGTGCTCGGCGTCGCCCCGCAGCGGGCTCCTGGGGACGATCTCCGTCCACTCGGCGGCCCGCAGCTCGCCGGCCGCGGGGTACCCGTCCACCGCGGCGGCCTCCACCGAGGCGCAGGCCGGGTGGTTGCCGGTGAAGTGGGCGGTGTCGACCACGACGCCGCGGACCGTCCCGGGCACGCCCAGCCGGACCAGCGCCCAGTCGTGGCCGGGCTCGCGGCGGCGGCGCGTCTCCCAGCCGTCGTACACCTGCCCTCTGGCGCCGAAGGTGTGCGGCCGAAAGGACGGGCGGCCGGGCCGGATGAGGTTCTCCTTCTCCGCGAAGGACTCGTCGCTGGCGGCGACGACCGCGCCGCCGTAGGCGCGCAGGGCCAGGTCGGGCAGGTCGGTGAACGCGTTCTCCGGTGGGTTCGCGGGCGGGTTCACGAGCGGGGCCTCTCTCTCGTGCGGACGGGGCCGGTCACAGCAGCACCCCGGCGGGGGTCTCCCCCACCAGGCGGCCGCGCAGCCAGGTGGCCCGGACCACCCCGCGGAGCGTCATGCCGTGGTACGGCGTGACCGGGTTGCGGTGGTGCAGCGCCGCGGCGTCCACGGTGAGGCTCCCGGCGGGGTCGAAGGCGACGAGGTCGGCGTCGGCGCCCGCGGCGATGGCGCCCTTGCCGTCCAGCCCGGCCAGGGCCGCCGGGTTGCGCGCCATCCATCCGGCCACGTCGGCCAGGCCGTACCCGCGCCGGGACGCCTCGGTCCACACGACCGGCAGGCCCAGCTGGAGGGAGGAGACGCCGCCCCAGGCGGTGGCGAAGTCGGGCGTCTTCAGGTCGGGGGTGGACGGCGAGTGGTCGGAGACGACGCAGTCCAGCACCCCGTCGGCCAGGCCCCGCCAGAGCGCCTCCCGGTTGCCCGCCGAGCGGATCGGCGGGCAGCACTTGAAGGCCGTGGCGCCCTCCGGCACCTGCTCGGCGGCGAGCGCGAGGTAGTGCGGGCAGGTCTCGGCGGTGACCCTCACCCCGGCCCGCCGCGCCCGCGCCAGCGGCTCCAGGCAGAGCGCCGAGGAGACGTGCAGGATGTGGACCCGCGCGCCGGTCTCCGCCGCCAGCGCGATCACCAGCTCGACGGCGCGGCGCTCGGCCTCGCCCGGCCGGGAGCCGAGGAACTCCGGGTAGGTCGGCCCGGCGGGCTCGGTGAGCAGCGCCGGATCCTCGGCGTGCACGAGCACCAGGCCGTCGAAGGCGGCCGCCTCGGCCAGCGCCGCCTTCAGCCGCGCGGCGTCCAGCGGCGGGAACTCCGCCACGCCCGACGGGGACAGGAAGCACTTGAAGCCGCGGACCCCCGCCTCGTGCAGGGCGCGCAGGCCGCCGAGGTTGCCGGGGACCGCGCCGCCCCAGAAGGCGACGTCGACCGCGCACGCCCCCGCCGCGGCCCGCCGCTTGGCGGCCAGCGCCGCGGGGTCCACGGTCGGCGGGAGCGAGTTGAGCGGCATGTCCACGATCGTGGTCACCCCGCCCGCGGCGGCGGCCCGGGTGGCGGTGGCGAAGCCCTCCCAGTGCGTGCGGCCGGGCTCGTTGACGTGCACGTGGCTGTCGACGAGCCCGGGCAGCAGCGCCACGTCGCCCAGCTCGACCCGCTCGGCCGCCTCGGGGACGGCGTCCGGGCCGTGCACGCCGGCGATCCTGCCGTCCCGTACGGCGACCGCCGCGGGGCGCTCCCCGCCGGGCAGCACCACCCGGCGGGAGGTGATGACCAGATCGTGCACGGGCGTCCTCCTGGGGTCGGCGGGGACGGGCCCCGCGGCGCTACCGGGGTGCGGGGGCGCCGGGGACCGCCGGGGCCGCGGGCGCCGCCGGGGCCGCGAGCCAGTCGGCGGCGAGCTTCGCGGCGAGCCGTTCGAGCAGCGGGCCGGCCTCGGCCATGCAGCGCGCGGGGTCGGGCTCGATGTCGGTCAGGGCGTAGGCCGCGCGGATGCCGGCCGCCCGCAGCTCGTCGTCGCCGAGGGCGCGGCGGCCGCAGACCGCGACGACCGGGACCCCGGCCTCGCCCGCGGCGGCGGCGACCCCCGCCGGGGCCTTCCCGCGCAGCGTCTGCTCGTCCAGGGAGCCCTCGCCGGTGACGACGAGGCGGGCTCCGGCCAGCCGCCGCCGGAAGCCGAGCAGGTCGAGCAGGTACTCGATGCCGGGGCGGATCTCCGCCCGCAGGAAGGCGACGGCGGCGAAGCCCACGCCCCCGGCGGCCCCGGCCCCCGGCTGCGCGGCCACGCCCATGGACCGCACGACGCCGTCGTGCTCGGCCGCGCCGGCCAGGCCGTGGGTGTGCGCGGCGACGGCGGCCAGCCGGGCGAGGCCGGCCTCCAGGACCTTCACGCCGTCGGCGTCCGCGCCCTTCTGCGGCGCGTAGACGGCGGCGGCGCCGTACGGGCCGAGCAGCGGGTTGTCCACGTCGCAGGCCACGACGAACTCGACGCCGCCGAGCGCGGTCATCCCCGAGGTGTCGATCCGCTCCAGGGCGCGCAGCGCGGCCCCGCCGGGCGGGAGCTCCCGGCCCTCGGCGTCCAGGAAGCGCACACCGAGGGCCGCCATCATCCCGGTGCCTCCGTCGGTGCAGGCGCTGCCGCCCAGGCCGAGGACGACCCGGCGGGCGCCGCGCCGTACGGCGTGCGCGATGAGCTCGCCGGTGCCCCGGCTGGTCGCGGTGAGCGGGGCGAGCCGGACGCCGCCGTGCGCGGCCGGTCCGGCGTGCCGGGCGGAACCGTCCCCCGCGGGCGCGGCCTCCACCGGGCCCGCCCCGGCGGAGGCGTCCCGCGCGGGCGGCAGGCGGCGCAGGCCCGAGGCCTCGGCCAGCTCGATCACGGCCGTGGGCACGGCCGGGCCGGCCTCCCCGGCGGGGCCGCCGGGCGTGCCGGAGGGGTGCCAGGCGTAGGCGGCGAGGACCGGCTCCCCCACGGGACCGGTGACCTCGACCTCCACCCGTTCGAATCCGCAGGCCACGACGGCCTCGACGGTGCCGTCCCCGCCGTCGGCCACCGGCAGCGCGACCACGGCGGCCTGCGGGCCGAGTCCCGCGGCGACCCGGGTGGCGACCTCGGCCCCGGTCAGCGACCCCTTGAACTTGTCCGGAGCGATGACGATGTGCCCCGACGACTCAGACAACCTTGCTCCCTGGTGGAGAATCGGCGGGCCCGTGCCCCCTCCCGGTGCGAGCGGGCGGGACCACGTGCCGGGATGCGGTGATGTGGAGGACCATCATCACATTCGTCCCGGTGCCGGGCCGACCTGCCCGGCGGTTGTGAGACCCCGCTCCCGCGCCAGGCGGAGCAGGCGGCGGTGGGCGGCGCCCCCCGCCCGGCCGAGCGCGTCCTGGGGGGCCGTGCGCAGCTCGTCGTCCGCCACGACCGTCTCGCCGCCGACCAGCAGGCGGGCCAGCGGCGGCTGGCGGCTGCCGAGGACCAGGGCGGCGACCGGGTCGGCGACAGCCGAGCCGAACGCGGTGTCCGTCCGCCAGAGCGCGATGTCGGCGAGCTTGCCGGGCTCCAGCGAACCGATCTCCGCCGCGCGGCCGAGGTTCCGCGCGCCGCCGAGGGTGGCGATCTCCAGGGCCTGGCGGACGGTCAGCGCGGCCGGGCCGTACCGGGCGCGCTGCACGAGCAGGGCCTGGCGCATCTCGCCGGACAGCGAGGTCAGCTCGGCCGAGGCGCTGCCGTCCACGCCGAGGCCGACGACGGCGCCGCGCCGGAGCATCTCGGAGACCCGGGCGATCCCGGCGCCGAGCCTGCCGTTGGAGCTGGGGCAGTGCGCCGAGCCGGTGCCGGTCCGGGCGAGGAGGTCGATGTCGGCGTCGCCGAGGTGCACGGCGTGGGCGAACCACACGTCCGGGCCGAGCCAGCCGAGCTTCTCCGCGTAGCCGACCGGGCGCAGGCCCAGCTGGGCCAGGCAGTGCTCCTGCTCGTCCAGGGTCTCGGCGAGGTGGGTGTGCAGGCGCACGCCCCTGTCCCGGGCCAGCGCCGCGGACTCGGTCATCAGCTCGGCGCTGACCGAGAACGGCGAGCAGGGCGCGACCGCGATGCGCAGCATGGAGGAGAAGGAGGGGTCGTGGTGGGCGTCGATCGCCTCGGCGGTGGCGGCGAGGATGTCGTCGGGCTTCTCGACCACGCTGTCCGGCGGCAGGCCGCCCGCCGAGCGGCCCCGGTCCATGGAGCCGCGCGCGGGGTGGAAGCGCAGGCCCACCGCGCGGGCCGCCTCGACCTCCGCGGCGAGCAGGTCGCCGCGGCCCTTGGGGAAGACGTAGTGGTGGTCGGAGGAGGCGGTGCAGCCGGACAGCGCGAGGAATGCCAGGCCGGCGCCGGCCGCGCCGTGCACGACCTCGGCGTCCATCGCGGCCCAGACCGGGTAGAGCGCCACCAGCCACTCGAAGAGCGTGGCGTCCTGGACGAGCCCCTGGCTGGCCCACTGGTAGAGGTGGTGGTGGGTGTTGACCAGGCCGGGGGTGGCCAGGCAGCCGGTGCCGTCGATCCGCTCCGCCCCCGGCGCGGCGGGCGCCGGGCCGGGGCCGAGGGCGGTGATGCGGTCGCCGTCGATCCGGATGTGCCCGCGGGGGATCTCCTCGCCGACGACCGGGGCGAGGTAGGCGTTCTCGATGACGACGGTGCGCGCGCCGGCGCCGGGGGCCGGCGCGCCCGCCGCCGGCGCGGGCCGGTTCCCCGACGGGTCCGTGGGCCGCTTCCCGGGCGGGCCCGCGGGCTGGTTCCCGGGCGGGCCCGGGTGCGGGCTCACCGGCGCTCCGCCCTGCGGGCCGCGGCGAGCCGTACCGCGTCGAGGATCTTCTCGTAGCCGGTGCACCGGCACAGGTTGCCGGCCAGCGCCTCGCGGATCTCCGCGTCGGTGGGCCGCTCGACGCGCGCCAGCAGGTCGTGGGCCTGGACGACGAAGCCGGGGGTGCAGAAGCCGCACTGCACGGCGCCGCACTCGACGAACGCCCGCTGGACCTCGTCGAGCCGGCCGCCGCCGGCGAGCCCCTCGACCGTGCGGACCTCGCGCCCCTCGGCCTGCCCGGCCGCGACCAGGCAGGCGCAGACGGGCACGCCGTCGAGGTGGACCGTGCAGGAGCCGCACTCGCCCTGCTCGCAGGCGTTCTTGGAGCCGGGCAGGCCCAGCCGCTCGCGCAGCACGTACAGCAGGCTCTCCCCCTCCCAGACGTCGTCGGCGGTCTCGGTGCGGCCGTTGACGGTGAAGGTGACGCGCATCAGCCGGTCCTCCTCGCGCGGGGCGCGGCCCGCAGGTCGTTCCAGGCCCAGGTCAGGGTGCGGCGGGCCAGCACGGCCAGGGCGTGCCGGCGGTAGGCGGCGGTGCCGCGCACGTCGTCGATCGGGGAGGCGGCCGCGGCGGCCAGCTCGCCGAAGCGGGTGAGCACGGCGGGGTCGAGCGGCGCGTCCCAGTCGAGCTCGGCGGCGAGGAACTCCTCGGCGGCCGCGGCCCGGCGGGGCGTCGGCGCGGCCGAGCCGACGCCGGTGCCGACGCGCCGCGCGACCGGGTCGAGGGCGATCGCGAAGGAGCAGACCGCGATCACCATCGCGTTGCGGGTGCCGACCTTGGCGAAGTACTGCGGGCCTGCGGCGGGGCGCGTCCAGAAGGCCCGGATCAGCTCGTCGGGCTCCAGGGCGCTGCGCTTGACGCCGAGGTAGAAGTCGTCGGCCGGGATCATCCGCGTGCCGCGCGCGGCGGAGGCGGCCTCGACGACCGCGCCGGCGGCCAGCAGCGGCGGGTGGCCGTCGCCGGCGGGCGAGGCCGTGCCGAGGTTGCCGCCCACGGTGCCGCGGTTGCGGATCTGCGGTGAGCCGACCGTGCGGGCGGCCTGCGCGAGGCCGGGCAGCCGGTCGCCGAGCTCGGTGATCAGCCGCGCGTACGGCACGCCCGCGCCGACCCGGAGCCGGCCGTCCGGCGCCTCCTCCCAGGCGGCGAGCTCGGTGACGCGGGTCAGGTCCAGCAGCGCGTCCGGGCGGCGGACGCCGAAGTTGAGCTCGACCATCACGTCGGTGCCGCCCTGCAGGGGCACGGCCTGCGGCCGTTCCGCCTTGGCGGCCAGCGCCTCCGCCCAGGTCGCGGGTCGCAGGAAGTCCATCGCCGCTCCCGTCAGTCCCACGCGGAGCCCGCGCCGGGGGCGTCCTCGGTCAGCACGGCGCCCTCGATCAGCCCGTAGGGCCGGTCGGCGGCGAAGTAGACCTCGCCGGGGTTGTCCAGCCCGAACGGCTCCAGGTCGACCAGGAAGTGGTGCCTGTTGGGCAGCGCCAGGCGCACCTCGCAGATCTCCGGGCGGCCGGCGAGGACGCTGCGTCCCATGGCGTAGAGGGTCTGCTGGAGGGAGAGGCTGTGGGTGCCGGCGAACGCCTCCAGCAGGCGGCGCCGTACCTCGCGGTAGGACCCGGCGAAGTCGGAGTCCGGTGAGACGTGCCGCCAGCGCGCGCGGACGGCGGTGGCCAGGACGCGGTCGGTGGTCGGCTCCAGGGTGGTGTACGCGTCGCGGATGAACCCGTGGAACTCCGAGCCGGTCGTGTTGAGCACCGTCAGGTCCCTCAATCCGGAGACCACGGTGCTGCGGCCGCTCTCGTCGTGGTGGACCAGGCAGGTGCGGACCTCGGTGCCGGCGCGGACGAAGGAGTGCCGCCGCTCCCCCGCGCCGGGGGCGGCGGGCGGGATGCGCTCCCAGGAGTACTCCTCGATCTCCACCCGGGCGTGGCGGATCGTGGGCTGGGAGTCCACGAAGTGCCGGGCCAGCGCCAGCGCGAAGTCCTCGATCTGGTCCACCCCGCGGGAGCGGGCGAGGGCGTAGACGGTGTTCTTCTGCGTGTCCGTGGGGAGCACGGCGGCGTTGTCCCCGGTCAGGTGGACGGCCTCCATGTCGCCGGAGAGCGCGGTGCTGACGCTGAGGTCCTTGAGGTGGTGGACGCCGCCGTCCCTGACGACGCGGACCAGGCGGGTCTCCGCCTTGCCGTAGCGGTTGGGCCCGAGGACGACGGCCACGCTAGCTCCCCCTGTAGGTCGAGTAGGCGAACGGGCTCAGCAGCAGCGGGACGTGGTGGTGCTCCGCCGGGTCGGTGACGGTGAAGGCGACGCAGACCTCCGGGTAGAAGGCGGCGGCACCGCGGGCGGCGAAGTAGGCGCCGGTGTCGAAGAGCAGCCGGTGCACGCCCGCGCCCGGCGTCCAGCCCGAGATGCGGCCGTCGGCGTCGGTGCGCCCCTCGGCGACCACCGTCCCGTCCGCGCGCGCCAGCCGTACGGCGACGCCCTGGGCGGGCCTGCCGAGCGCCGCGTCCAGCACGTGCGTGGACAGGCTCACGGCTCCTCCCCCAGCAGCCGCTCCAGCCGGAGCCGGGTGATCTTCGCGAGCTCGGCGCGGACGGTCCGGCGCTCGGTCTCCTCGTCGGCGCCCAGCCGCCCGCGCAGCCGGGCCAGCATCTCCTCCGCCGGCAGGCCGGTGGCGCAGACCAGGTAGACGTGGCCGAAGCGCTCCTCGTAGGCGCGGTTGCCCGCGGCGAGCGCGGCGAGCACCTCCGGGTCCGCGCCGTCCGTGCCGGACTGCTCCCGGCGCGACCAGGCGGCCCGGCGGCCGGGCCCGGCGGCGCGGTCCGGGATGCGCGGGTGCGCGGCGAGCGCGGCCAGCACCTGCGGCCAGTCGAGGCCGAGCACGGCGGCCTCGGCGGCCGCGGTCAGCTCGGCGACGTCCCGGTACGGGCGCCGCCCGGCCACGGCGCGGGCGAAGGCGGGCGAGGCGCAGCACTCCAGCAGCCCGGCCTCGGCCTCGGCCGCGCCGAGCGCGTTGAATCCGGGCAGCGCCGTCCCGGGCGCGCAGGGCCTCACCGGGACCCCGCCGGGGGTGTCACGTTCGGCATGCCAGCAGTACACACACCGATCCGGTCCGGGCTCTTCAGCGAATCGCCACCACAGAAGGGAAATCATCCGGCAGGTTTCCACAAGCGGCACGTCCGGCGGCCGGCCTCCTCCCCGCGACCGGCCGGTCGTCGGCGCGTTCCCGGGACCTCGGCGGGCAGCGCCTACACTTGGCGGCATCATGACTGCTCTCTCCCTCATCGGCGGACACGTCTCCGTCACCGGCGGCCTGGCCAAGGGCGGCCTGAAGTACGCCTCGGACATCGGCGCCGAGATGATCCAGGTGTTCGTCACCAACCCCCGCGGCTGGGCGCTGGCCGCCGGCGACCCGGTCCAGGACGAGCGGCTGCGCGAGTCGGGCGTGGTGACCTTCGTGCACGCGCCGTACCTCGTCAACCTCGGCACGCCGAGCGCCGACACCCTGGAGAAGTCGGTGGCGACCGTACGGCACGGCCTGCTGCGCAGCGCCGCCATCGGGGCGAAGGGCCTGGTCGTGCACACCGGCTCGGCGGTGAGCCAGCCCCGCGAGGACGCCCTGCGCCAGCTCCGCGAGCACCTGCTGCCGCTGCTGGAGGAGCTGCCCGACGACGGCCCCGACCTGCTGCTGGAGCCGATGGCCGGGCAGGGCGGGATGCTCTGCGCGACCGTCCAGGACCTGGAGCCCTACCTGGCGGCGCTCGACTGGCACCCGAAGGCCGGCATCTGCCTGGACACCTGCCACGCCTTCGCCGCCGGCCACGACCTGTCGACCCCTGAGGGGGTCCGGGAGACCTTCGACTGCCTGCACGCGGTCGCGCCGGGCCGGCTCCGGCTGATCCACGCCAACGACTCCAAGGACGTGTGCGGCTCCAAGAAGGACCGGCACGAGAACATCGGCGCGGGCCACATCGGCGCGGCGGCCTTCGCCGAGCTGATGCGCCACCCCGCCTGCGCCGGGATCCCGCTCTGCATCGAGACGCCCGGCGGCGCCGACAAGCACCGCGAGGACATCGAGCTGCTGAAGAAGCTCCGCGACGGGCTGTGATCCCCGGCGGCGGCACCCGCCGCCGGGCGCCCCCGGGCGCGCCCCCGGCGGCGCCGGGGCGCCGCCGGGGGTACGACGGACGTCCGGTCCGCGTGCCGGCCGCCCCCGTGGGGCCGGCTCGCGGTACGGCCCGCGACACGTCGCGGGCCTCACCGTCGTACCGGAGGCCGCCGGACCATCCCCCCCGGGTATCAAGGTCCGGCGGCCGGGTGACCGCTTCACCGACGCTCACCCGGGAACCCCGCCCGCCAGTCTGCGAGCCTCGCGGCTCCGTCCCCTCCTGGCCCGGCGGGTCGGCTCTCCGATGCAGGAACACTATGAGGGGGCCTGATCAGGCGAAACCCGCTTCACCCGCAGCGCGTTCAACGGTGTGTAGTTGTCGTTGTACGGAGAGTGCCCGGGCGACGAGCGGTCGCCCTCCCGCGACGAACGGCCGCCGCCGTCCGCTCACGCCTCCACCGCCGGGGCGGCCTGCACCGGACGGTCCTGGAACTGGCGGACCAGCTGCTCCCGGACCTGCCGGGTGTGGCGCCGGCTGACCGCCAGCGTCTCGGCGCCGACCTGCAGCACGACCCTGCCGCCGTCGAAGCGCATCTCGCTGACGTGCCGCGCGGCGACCAGCGTGCTGCGGTGGATGCGGATGAACCCCGACCCGGCCCAGCGCCGCTCCAGCGCGGCCAGGGACATGCGGATGAGGTAGGTGCCCTCGGCGGTGTGCAGCCGCACGTAGTCGCCCCTGGCCTCGGCGAACCGGACCGACTGCCGGGGCACGAACCTGGTCCGGCCGCCGAGCTCGACCGGGATGACCTCCTCCGGTCCCTGCTGCGGCGGCGCGGGCGCGGCCTCCAGGCGCCGCACGGCCTCCGCCAGCCGTTCGGCCCGCACCGGTTTGAGCAGGTAGTCCACCGCCTCCAGCTCGAACGCCTGGACCGCGCAGTCGTCGTGGGCGGTGACGAAGACCAGGCGGGGCGGCCGGGGGAAGCCCGAGGCGAGCCTGGCCAGGTCCAGGCCGTCGATCCCGGGCATCCGGATGTCGAGGAAGACGCCGTCCAGCCGCTCTCCCGAGGCGATCATCGCGACCATGTCCTGGAGCGCTCTGACGCCGTCGGAGGCGGTGGCGACGTGCTCGATGCGGGGGTCCCTGCGGAGCAGGTACGCCAGCTCCTCCAGGGCGGGGATCTCGTCGTCGACGGCCAGGACGCGCAGCATGGCCCTCACGTTGCCCACTGCGGCACGCGGCCCGCAAGCGACATGCCGGTAACGGGTGAGGACGGCGGGGCCGACGGGGACGGCGGCACGGTCAGGCGGGGTCGGCCGCGCGGACGCCCTTGGGCACCCGGAGCCGGACCCGGGTGCCGGCCCCCAGGCCGCTCTCCACGACCAGCCCGTAGCCGTCGCCGTAGATCTGCCGGAGCCGCAGGTCCACGTTGGCCAGCCCGATCCCGCCCTCGCCCCGGCCCGCGCGCGGGCCGTCGTCGAGCAGCAGCCGCGCCTGCTCCGGCTCCATGCCGAGCCCGTCGTCCTCGACGCTGATGTGCGCCTCGGCCCCGGCGTCCTCGATCACCACCCGCACCTCGCCCGGGCCCCCGCTGCGGGCCAGGCCGTGCTTGATGGCGTTCTCCACCAGCGGCTGCAGGCACAGGAACGGCACGGCCACCCCCAGCACCTCGGGTGCGACCTGGACGGTGAAGCGGAGCCGGTCGCCGAACCGGGCCCGTTCCAGCAGCAGGTAGCGGTCCACGCAGCGCAGCTCGTCGGCCAGCGTGGTGAGGTCTCTGGCCCGCCGCAGCACGTACCGGGCGAAGTCGGCGAAGTCCACCAGCAGCTCGCGGGCCCGCTCGGGGTCGGTGCGGACGAAGGAGGCGATGGTGGTCAGCGAGTTGTAGACGAAGTGCGGGGAGATCTGCGCGCGCAGCGCCCGCATCTCCGCCTCCGCGGCCCGCCTGCGGTACTCGTCGAGACCGGCGAGCTCCAGCTGCCCGCAGATCCAGCGGGCCACCTCGGCGGCGGTCCGCAGCAGCGCGGGGGCGGGCGCGGCGCCGTAGGCGAGCAGCACGCCGGCCACCCGGCCGTCCACCTCCAGGGGGACGGCCGCCGCGCTCCTGACCGGGCAGTCCGGCCGGCCGCAGGCGAGCGCCTCGCCCTCCAGGACCCGGGGGCGGCGGGAGGCGAGGGCGGCCGCGGCGTGCCCGGGCGCCCGCTCCCGCTGGCAGTCCGGCCCGCCGTCCCAGGCCAGCACGCCGTCGGGACCGGCCAGCGCGGCGGCCTCGGCGCCGAGCAGCACCCGCAGGTGGCGTACGGCCTTGCCGGCGGTCTGGGAGGTCAGCCCGGAGCGCAGCCAGGGGGCCGCCCGCGCCGCCACGCGCAGGGTGGTGAAGGTCGCCTCGCCCTGCCGTCCGGCGCCGCGCCCGTCCCACCGGTCCCCGCGCCCGTCTCCGTGGCCGCGCGCACGGCGGTGCGGGAAGCCCCCGCCCCGGCGGGGCAGCGCGAGCCCGAGCAGGAAGCAGATCGCGGACAACAGCGCCCAGCCTCTGGTCGACATGCCGGAACCGTAGCCAACGCCGCCCGCCGAGCAGGGCGGAACGCGGTTACCGGCCCGCTTACGGGGGGCCTTCGCCCGGCTCCTCCTGGTACGAGTAGCGCTGCTCCCGCCAGGGGTCGGCGACGTTGTGGTAGCCGCGCTCCTCCCAGAAACCGCGCCGGTCCTCCACCATGTACTCCACCGCCCGCAGCCACTTGACGCTCTTCCAGGCGTACAGGTGCGGCACGACCGCCCGCACCGGGTGGCCGCGTTCCGGCGAGATCGGCCTGCCGTCCAGTTCCACGGCCAGCAGGGTGCGGTCGCGGGCGAAGTCGCTCATCCTGACGTTGGCGCTGTAGCCGTACTCGCCCCACAGCATCACGTGCCGCGCCTGCGGGGCGGGCGGGGCGAGCTCCAGCAGCGTGGCCGCGGAGACGCCGCACCACTCGTAGCCCATGATCGAGAACTTGGTGACGCAGTGGAAGTCCGCCACGACCGTCGTGCGGGGCAGCCCGGAGAAGCGCTGCCAGGAGAAGCGGTACGGCTCTCCCGAGGCGGTCGCCCCCATGACCTGCAGTTCCCAGGTCTCCGGGCGGAACGTCGGCACCCTGCCGTAGTGGATCACCGGGTGCCCCCGCGGGACGTACTGGCCCGGGGGCAGGCGGGTCTCCTCCAGCGGATCCTCGGGCCGATCCACCATCACTCCCCCACCAACTCCCCTCGCCGTTTCCCCGGTGGCACGGGGCAATCCTGCCACCGCCCGTTCCGCCTCCGGAGGGCGGGCTCCCCGTTGCGCGCGGCCCCGGGGCCGCGCGCCGCCGCGTGCGGGCCGCGCGCCGCCGCACCGGAGAGCCGCCGTCCGCCTGCTGAGACGGGACGGTCCGCGGCGGGCGGGGTGCGCTAGCATTGCGGGCGATGCGTACCGTGTTCTGGTTTTTCTATGGCGACGGACCCGTGGGTCGGACCGTCCGCCTCCAGATGCTGCGCTGACAGCCAGGCGAACACGAAGGCCCCGGGTCCGATCGGACCCGGGGCCTTTTCGTTTCCCGCGTTCACCCAAGGAGAGAAATGGTCATCGTCATGGCCCCCGAGGCCACCCAGGAAGACGTCGACGCGATCGTGGAGGTCGTCTCCGCGGCGGGCGGCAGCGCGTTCGTCAGCCGGGGCGTGAGCCGTACGATCATCGGCCTGGTCGGCGACGTCGCGCAGTTCGGCGCGCTGAACCTGCGCGGCATGCGGGGGGTGGCCGACGTGATGCGGGTGACCGCGCCCTACAAGCTGGTGAGCCGGGACAACCACCCCGAACGCTCCACGGTCCGGGTCGGCGGCGTGCCGATCGGCCCGGGCACGGTGACGCTGATCGCGGGCCCGTGCGCGGTGGAGAGCCCGCAGCAGACGCTGGAGGCGGCCGAGATGGCCAAGGCCGCCGGGGCCACCCTGCTGCGCGGCGGCGCCTACAAGCCCCGCACCTCGCCCTACGCCTTCCAGGGCCTGGGCGAGGAGGGGTTGCGCATCCTCGCCGGCGTGCGGGAGGCGACCGGGCTGCCGGTCGTCACCGAGGTGGTGGACGCCCACGACGTCGAGCTGGTCGCCTCCTACGCGGACATGCTGCAGATCGGCACCCGCAACGCGCAGAACTTCGCGCTGCTCCAGGCGGTGGGCGGGATCGGCAAGCCGGTCATGCTCAAGCGGGGCATGAACGCCACCATCGAGGAGTGGCTGATGGCCGCCGAGTACATCGCCCAGCGCGGCAACCTCGACATCGTGCTGTGCGAGCGGGGGATCCGCACCTTCGAGACCGCCACCCGCAACACCCTGGACGTCTCGGCGGTCCCCGTCGCCCAGCGCCTGTCCCACCTGCCGGTCATCGTCGACCCGTCCCACTCCGGCGGCCGCCGCGACCTGGTGCTGCCGCTCACCCGCGCCGCCATCGCGGCCGGCGCCGACGGTGTGATCATCGACGTCCACCCCCACCCGGAGCAGGCGCTCTGCGACGGCCCGCAGGCCCTGGTCAACGGCGACCTGCGGGAGCTGGCCCGGGTGATGCGCCAGCTCCCGCCGCTGCTGGGCAAGACCGCGGTCGGCGACGCGCTGGCCTCCGCCTGACCCGGCCCGGCGGGCGGACGGCCTCGGTCCAGGCCGGGCGGACGGCCTCGGTCCAGGCCGGGTCCGCTCCGGCGGGTGCGGTCGCGGTCCGGAGCGGGCCCGCTCCGACGGAGGACACAGGAACGGACAAGGCGGATTTTTCCGCACTCACCGCTCTTGTTCACTGTTAGTAGCACTTCAGTGACTATGTGTGTTCAAAGAGTGGAGTGATGGGTATTGAGGGGTGTGGGATCGGTTCCACTCCGTCACCGGGCGGTGCGGACGGGGACCGGTCGCAGTCGGAGTTCCGGCCCGCAAGGGCAGGACGAAGAAAGGAAACCCAGTCCCATGAGGAAGATCCTGTCTCGCATCGCGCTCACCGGCATCGCCGCGACCACGCTGGTGCTGGCCGGCTCGTCCGCCGCCACCGCGGGCGGCTGCGGCGGTTTCGGCGGCTACGGCTTCGGCGGGTCGTTCTACAACGCCAACCAGTCCGCGGCCGGCCCGCAGGGTGCCGCCAACACCAACCTGTGCACCGGCACCAACGGCGGCTACGGCCTGTGGTAGACCGCCGGTGAGGTGAGGCGTTCTCCGCAACGCACCTGCGAGGCCCCGTCCGTGTCCCGGGCGGGGCCTCCCTCCGCGCGGGAGGCGCGCGCCGCCCGCGGGCGGCGCCGGGCCGCCCTACTCAGGCGCGGCTGAGTATCCGCGCGGATGCCCGGACCGGCCCCGGTGCCGGACCGTGGAGGGCATGACGAGAGCGATCCAGCCCAAGAACACCAGCGCCTTCTACCTCCAGTCGATCATCTCCTTCGGCGTGTCCGTCACCGCCGTCGCCATCGGCCTGGTCTACCTGCCGGTGGACGCCTGGGTCCGCGGTTTCCTGGCCATCGGCGTGCTGTACGTCGTCACCTCGACCTTCACCCTGGCCAAGTGCGTGCGCGACCGCCAGGAGCTCTCCGAGGTGACCACCCGGGTCGACCAGGCCCGCCTGGAGAAGCTCCTCACCGAGCACGACCCCTTCAAGGTCGACTGAGCGCGCCCGCGCGGCGTCCCGGCGCGGAACGGACCCCGCCCGGGCCTCAGCCCTCCGGCTTGTACTCCTGCAGGGAGTCGGCCAGCTGCACGGCGAGCTCCTCGGCGTCCAGCCGCCGCTCGATCAGCTTCAGGTCGTCGATCTTGGCGGCGGTCTCGGGCCGGCGGGGCGCCAGCAGGGTGCAGCAGTCCTCGTCGGGGAGCTCGGAGATCTCCAGGGTGCCGATCCGGCGGGCCTCGGTGATGATCTCGCTCTTGTCGAGGCCGATGAGCGGGCGCAGGATCGGCAGGTCCACGGCGTCGTCCTGGGCGGTGATGTTCTGCAGGGTCTGGGAGGAGACCTGGCCCAGGGAGTCGCCGGTGATCAGCGCGCCGGCGCGGATGCGGTGGGCGACCTCCTCGGCGGTCTTCAGCATCAGGCGGCGCTGCGCGATGACCGCCAGGCGGTCCTGGCCGGAGGCCTTGATGGACTGCTGCGCCTTGCCGAACGGCACCACCCAGAAGCGCGCCCTGCCCTGGAACTTCTCCAGCGCGCGCACCAGCGCGTACGCCTTGTAGATGGACTCCGAGGTGGTGAACGGGATGCCGGAGAAGTGCAGGAAGTCCACCCGCAGCCCGCGGCGCATCATCCGGTAGGCCGCCACCGGGGAGTCGATGCCGCCCGACATCAGCACCAGCGCGCGGCCGCTGGAGCCGACCGGCAGGCCGCCCTGGCCCTGCAGGCCGTCGGTGTGCACGAAGACCTCGTCGCGGTCCACCTCGATGGAGACGGTCAGCTGGGGGTTCTTCAGGTCGACCGGCAGCCTGTAGGTGTCGTTGATCGCACCGCCGACCTCGCGGTCGAGCTGCATGGAGGTCAGCGGGAAGCGCTTGTCGCGGCGCCGGGAGCGGACCGCGAAGGTGACGCCGCGCCTGACGTCCTCCCGGTCGGCGAGCAGCTCGATCGCGGCCTTGGTCACCGCCTCGGGCTCCTTGGCGACCCGCCAGGCCCGGTGGATCCAGACCAGGCCGGGCACGTAGGAGACCCGCTCGGCGACCGCGTCGGCCGTCTCGACGCTCGTCCCCTCCGGCAGGAACAGGGCGATGACGCCGTGGCGCTGGCGCACGTCCACCTTGAAGCCGAACTCCTTCAGCGCCGCCCTGATGTTGGCCTGCAACCGCTGCTCGAACACCTCGCGGTTGTCGCCCTTCAGGACGACCTCGCCCAGCTTGAGCAGGACGCAGGGCTCGCCCAGTGCGGACAGGGCCATGGTGGAACCTCCGGTGGGACATCGGGGAGAAGGGTGCGTACGGCTGCCGCCGAGCGTCGCGGGCGGTCGTCAACAGGCAACGCCGCGCCTGGGCCACTTTAGTCCCGCCTAGGACTCGTCGAAGCCCTGCTCGATGGCGTAGCGGACCAGCTCGACCCGGTTGTGCAGCTGGAGCTTGTTCAACGTGTTCTGGACGTGGTTCTGCACCGTCCGGTGGGAGAGCACCAGCCGCTCGGCGATCTGCCGGTACGACAGCCCCTTGGCCACCAGGCGCAGGACCTCGGTCTCCCGCTCGGTCAGCCGCGGCCCCCGCGCGGGGGCGGGCTGGGCGGCCAGCCGGCGGTACTCGCCCAGGACGAGCCCGGCCAGGCCGGGCGTGAAGACCGCGTCGCCCTCGGCGGTGCGGCGCACCGCGTCGAGGAACTCCTCCCGGCTCGCCGACTTCAGCAGGTAGCCGGAGGCCCCGGCCTTGACCGCCTCCAGCACGTCGTCCTGCTCGCCGCTGGCCGACAGCACCAGCACCCGGGGCGGCGGCTCCGCCGCGGCCAGCCCCCTGGCCACCTCCACCCCGGACAGGTCGGGCAGCCGCAGGTCCAGCACGACGAGCCCGGGCCGCACGGCCGCCGCCGCGCGGAGCGCCTGGCGCCCCTCGCCGACCGCGGCCACCACCTCGTAGCCCGCCTCGGCCAGGTCCCGCGCCACCGCGTCCCGCCACATCGGATGGTCGTCCACCACCATCACGCGCATCCGACCAGCGTATTACCGCCTCCGCCCGGCGCTCCCGCCCGCAGGCGCAGGGGCGTGACGAAAAAATGGATCGGGGGCGGGATACCCCTCCACGGAAGGAGGAGAGGGATCCGGACGAGCCGGGAGGAGTGACATGAGAAGACGTTTCGGAGCGTTGCTGGCGGCCGCGCTGGTCCTGACCACCTGTTCCTGCGGCGGCGCGCGGCTCGCCCCGGAGATCGACGCCGAGCGCCTGGCCCCCAACGACGGGGGCAACGGCTACCAGGACGGCATCGTGATCAGGAACGCCATCATCGTCGGAGGGGACCCCGCCGAGCTCCTGGAGGCGGGCTCCAGCGCCCCGCTGCGCGTCGTCCTCATCAACAAGCGGGACGCCCCCGACCGGCTCGTCTCCGTCAGCGCCCCGGACGCCTTCCAGGGAGCGCAGCTGACCGGCGGCGGCGTCGACCTCCCCGTACGGCAGGCCGTCGGCGCCGGCCCGGAGCCCCTGGTCACCCTGACGGGGGCGACCCGGCAGCTGCGGATCGGCGCTTTCGTCCCCGTGGAGTTCCGCTTCCAGCAGGCGGGGGCCACGCGCATCCAGGTGCCGATCCTGCCGCCGTCGTCGGGACGGGCCGGTTTCTCGCCCTCCCCGCACCCCTCGGCCCCGGGCGGCCCCTCGCCCGCCGCGCCGGCGGTGAGCCCCTCGCCCGCCTCGCCCGCCCCCGCCGGTACGGAGGCGAGCCCGTCGCCCGCCCCGCAGGAGGGCGGGACCGACTGACCCGCGCCCGCCGGGCACGACGGCGCCGCGCCGGCCCGGGGCGTCAGGTCTCCGCCGGGACGGACAGCTCCACCTCGGTACCGTGCCCCGGGGCGGACACCACGGTCACCGTCCCGCCCAGGTCGGCGACCCGGCCCCGGATCGACTGGGCGACGCCGAGCCGCCCCTCGGCGGCGGCCCGCTCCAGGCGGCCCTCCGGGATGCCCGGCCCCTCGTCCCGCACGGTCACGGTGACCGTGCCGCCGTCGGCCTCGGCGAAGACCCAGGCGCGGGCCCGGTCGCCGCAGTGCCGTACGACGTTGTCCAGGGCGGCGCCGACCGCGGCGGCCAGCTCCCGGGCGGTCCGCTCGGGCAGCGTCAGCGGGGTGGCGGGGGTGGAGACGGTGACCCGGGCCGAGGCGTGGGCCCGCAGCAGGGCGCACAGGTCGGCGGTGCCCGCCGGGGGCGGCTGCGGGCGGGCCCCGATCAGCTCGCGGAGCGCGGCCTCCTGCTCGCCGGCGAGCCTGCCCAGCTCGGCGGCCTCCCCTCCCAGGCTCAGGCCGCGCCGCTGGACCAGGGCGAGCACCTGGAGCACCGAGTCGTGGATGCCGCGGGCGAGCCGCTCCCGCTCCCGGCCCGCGGCCTCCATCTCGATCGCCTGCTGCATGCGCGCCTCGGCCCGCCGGGCCAGCCGGGCGACGTGGCCGACCAGCACGCCGGCGAGGAAGAGCAGCACGGTGCCGTTGACCGGAAGGTCCCCGGAGTCCGGGCCGGGCACGCCGCGCGTCCACAGGTCGGCCAGCGACACGATCGCGGCGGCCGCGGCGCCGGCCCGGCGCCCGCCGTACACGCCCCAGGCGAGCACGGCGCCGCCCATCCAGGTGGCGGTGACCGGCATGCTGCCCTGCTGCTGGGCGCCCTGCACCGCGGGGGTGGTCAGCAGGCAGCCGACGGTCACCAGCATGTCGGCGGCGAGCAGCGGCCGGCCGCGCGCGGCCTCGACGGAGTAGGCGAAGACCGTCGCCGCGGTCCACCCGGCCATGACGGCGAGCACCAGCCAGCCGAGCGCCGGGTCGGCGTATCCTCCGGCGCGGACCAGCAGCACCGCGGCGTAGACGAGCGAGGCGACGCGGAAGACCGCGACGGTCCGCCAGAACGACCCCTCGATTCCCGTCACGGGGGCGACCCTACCCGGGCCCGCCGGGGCGCGCCGGACCGCGGGCGGTCCCGGGCGGGCGGGGCCGTCCCGCCCGCCGGGCGGGACCCGTCAGCCGAAGAAGACCTCGGCCTCCTCGTAGCGGCCGGCCGGGACGGTCTTCAGCTCCCTGGTGCCCTCGTCCAGGCCGACGCGGACGATGTCCGTGCCGCGCAGGGCGACCATCTTGCCGAAGTCGCCCTCGTGCACCGCGTCGATCGCCTGCAGGCCGAAGCGGGTGGCGAGCACCCGGTCGAAGGCCGTGGGCGTGCCGCCGCGCTGGATGTGGCCGAGCACGGTGGTGCGGGCCTCCTTGCCCGTCCGCTTCTCGATCTCCTTGGCGAGCATCTCGCCGATGCCGCCCAGCCGGACGTGGCCGAAGGCGTCGAGCTCGCCCGTCTGCAGCGCCATCTGGCCCTCGATGGGGTGGGCGCCCTCGGCGACCACGATGATCGGCGCGTAGCGGGTCTTGAAGCGGGACTCGACGTAGGCGCAGACCCGGTCGATGTCGAACGGCTTCTCCGGGATGAGGATGACGTTGGCGCCCGCGGCCATGCCGGCGTGCAGTGCGATCCAGCCCGCGTGGCGGCCCATGACCTCGCAGATCAGCGCGCGGTGGTGGGACTCGGCGGTGGTGTGCAGCCGGTCGATCGCCTCGACGGCGATGTTGACGGCCGTGTCGAAGCCGAAGGTGTAGTCGGTGGCGTTGAGGTCGTTGTCGATCGTCTTCGGCACGCCGACGACCTTCACGCCCCGGTCGTAGAGCTGCTTGGCGACGCCGAGCGTGTCCTCGCCGCCGATGGCGATCAGGGCGTCGACCCCGGTCTGGGCGAGGTTCTCCTTGATCTTCTCGACGCCGCCCTCGATCTTGATGGGGTTGGTCCGCGAGGAGCCGAGGATCGTGCCGCCGCGCGGCAGGATGCCCCGCACGGCCTGGATGTCCAGCGGCATGGTGTCGCCTTCCAGCGGGCCGCGCCAGCCGTCCCGGAAGCCCACGAACTCGTGCCCGTGGACGCCCACCCCCTTGCGTACGACGGCGCGGATAACGGCGTTCAGGCCGGGGCAGTCGCCGCCTCCGGTCAGCACTCCAATACGCATGGCATCCTCCGGTGGTGGTTCCGAGGTGATACGGCCAGACTAAGCGGGGTGACGCGCCGGACGGGGGCTCCGCCGACCCAAGGCATTCTGCCCCCAGAGCCTCCCAATGGTCTAGACCAAACCGCCGGGCGCGTACCGGATGTCGCGCCGGGCCCGCCGGGCCCGGCCGGCTCAGCCCCGCGGCAGCACGCAGGACGGCGTGCCGGCGGCGAACACCTGCTCGGGCTCCTGCGGGATGCCCTCCTTCAGCGGCAGCACGGCGACGTCGCCGGAGTTCTGGTTGGCCACGTACATCCGCCCGCCCGCGACGGCGAAGTGGCGCGGCCAGGCGCCCCCGCAGGGCGCCTCGGCGACCCGGTCCAGGTCCGGCCGCGACAGCACCGCGATCGTGTCGGGCCCCCGGTTGGCGACGTAGACGAACGGGCCGCAGACCTCCAGGTGGGAGGGGCGGTTCTCGCCCTCCGATCCGCTGGCGGGCACTGCGGCGGTCTCGCGCCAGTCCGCGTCGTAGGCGCGGACGGTGCCGTCCAGTTCTCCCGCCACGTACCAGCGGCCGTCCGCCCAGGCCATGTGCCTGGGGCCCATGCCGGGGGCGAGCCGCACCGGGCCGTCCGGGTGGAGGGCCGCCCGCCCGTCCCCGACCGTGAAGCGGCGGACCTCGTCGGTGCCCAGGTCGGTCACGTACAGCACGCCGTCGGGGCCGAAGGTCGCCTGGTGGGCGTGGGCGCCCTCCCGGTGGGGGAAGGCCCGCACGGTGGTGAGCCGCCCGTCCCCGCCGATGCCGTGCACGCTCACCGTGCCGTCGCCGTAGTTGGCCACCGCCAGCAGCGTGCCGGACGGGTCCACCGCCAGGTGGCAGGGGAAGGAGCCCTCGCTGGAGCGCCCGCCGAGCGGCGAGAGCGCGCCGTCCGCGCCCCGGGCGAAGACCTCCACGGTGCCCCGCTCGCCCTCCCCCACCGCGTACAGCACGGGCAGGCGGGGGTGGACGGCCAGGAAGGACGGCCCGGAGGCCGGCGTCTCGCCGCGCCGGGACAGGCCGCCCCGGCCGTCGCGCTCCGCCACGACGATCCCGGTGCCCGTCCCCCCGGTGTCCGGGGTGTATCCGCCGATGTACGCGATCTCCGCCATCATTCTCCAGCCGTCATCGATCGTTGACCGGTTCGTGACCTTAGCGCAGTCGCCGTACGGCGGGCACGTCCCGTCCGGGAGGCGCGCGTCAGCCCGCGGCGCCGGCCTTCAGCCGCCGGGCGACGCCCACCACCCGGGCGGCCATGTGGTCGAGGGCGGCGTACTGCGCGTCGGTCAGCGGGTCGTCGTTGCCGCCGCCGGTGACGTGGGAGACGCCGTAGGGGTTGCCGTCGGCGAACTTCAGCGGGTCGGTGTAGCCGGGCGCGACGAGGATGCCGCCGAAGTGGTGGATGGTGTTGTAGAGCGCGAGCAGGGTGGACTCCTGGCCGCCGTGGGCGGTCATCGAGGCGGTGAAGCCGGCGTAGACCTTGTCGGCCAGCAGACCCTGTGCCCACTGCGGGCCGAGGGTGTCGATGAACTGCTTGAGCTGGCTGGAGATGTTGCCGTAGCGGGTCGGGGTGCCGAGCAGCACCGCGTCGGCCTCCACGATGTCGTCGGGCACGGCCTTCGGCTCGTCCTTGGTGGTGTCGAAGTGCTGGCTCCAGGCCGCGTTGGAGGCGATCGCCTCCTCCGGGGCCAGCTCGGGCACCTGCCGGAGCCGGACCTTCGCGCCCGCCGCCTCGGCGGCGGAGGCCAGGCGCTTGGCCATCGCGTGGACGGTGCCGGTGGCGGAGTAGTAGATGACGGAGACTCTCACCTCGGTCATGGGTCTGCCCCCTGTCGGACGAAGGAGATGGCCGGGCGCGGGCGCCCGACCCCGCCCTACCCGCGGCGCGGCCCGCGACCCGCGCGGCCCGGCGATCCGGACGGTCCGCTGACCGAGTCCCGGCCGACGATCTCCCTGCTCCGGATCCCCGGCCGGCGGCGCGCGGCGGGCACGCGAAGGCGCCCCGGCCGCGGCCGGGGCGCCTTCGCGGGCAGGGAGCGCCGGTCAGCGCTGGGCCTGCATCATCCAGTGGTGCTTCTCCACGTCCTGGGTGATGGCGATGAAGATGTCCTGCGTCACGGGGTCGGCCTCCTCGGTGGCCACGACGCGCTCGCGCATCCGGCGGCCGATGGACTCCAGGATGTCGGTCATCGCGGCGACGACCTTCCCGACGTCCAGGTAGCCGGAGTCGAGCTGCGGGACCTTCGTGGAGTTCGCGATGGTGCCCGCGCGGCCGTCGGGCGTGACGTCGAGCGCCACCGCCCTCTCGGCGACCGTGTCGGCGTGGGCCCGGGCGAAGGCGACGATCTCGTCCAGGTGCAGGTGGATCTGCCGGAAGTTGTGGCCGATCACGTTCCAGTGCGCCTGCTTCGCCAGCAGCGAGAGGTCGAGGAGGTCGACGAGCGCGCCCTGCAGGGCCTCTCCGACGACCTTCTTGTCCTCGGGCTTGAGCGGGCCGGTGATGGTGGCCATGGGATGTCCCCTCCCTTGATCGACATCAGTCGTCCCTGTGGGACAGAACGCCCCTACCCATCAATACCTGCCCTATGTTGACACTGTAATTATTGCAGTGTCACGATGGGGGCGTGGAGTGGACGATCGGCGAACTGGTGGAGCGGGCCTCCGCCGCCCTGCCCCCGGCCGCGGGGCGCGGCGGGCGGGGCAGGGACGTGCCCAACGAGCGCCTCGTCCGGTGGTACGCCACGATCGGCCTGCTCGACCCGCCCTCGGCCCGCCGGGGCCGCGTCGCCCTGTACGGCAGGCGCCACCTGCTCCAGCTCGTCGCCGTCAAGCGGCGGCAGGCGGAGGGCAGGAGCATCGCCGAGATCCAGGCCGAGCTGGCCGGCGCGACCGACCAGGCCCTGGAGGCGATCGCCCGCCTGGACGGACTCCCGCAGGAGGCCCCGGCCCCCCGCGGCGCCCGCCCGCGCTTCTGGACCGACCGGGCCGCCGCCCGGCCCCGCACGCCTGCGCACGGCCCGCAGCACCCCCGCCGGCTCCCCGCCCCCGCGGGCCGGGCGGGGCCGGATCCGGCCCCGCCCGGCGCACCGCCCGCCGCGCCCCCGGTCGGCGCGGCCCCGTCCACCGCGGCCCCGCCCGTGCCCGCGGTGCCCGCCCTGCGCCTGGCGCCGGGCGTGACGCTCCTGCTCGACGGCGTGGGCCGCACCCCCTCCCACGACGACCTCGCCGAGATCGCCGCCGCCGCCGAGGCGCTCCTGGCGGTCCTGCGCGAGCGCGGTCTCGCCTCTCCGGAAGGACAGCCATGATGATCGACTCTGTCACCCCGCTACGGCCGGACGAGTGCGAGCCGGTCCCCGGCGCCGGGCTGGGCGCGCTCGCCACCGAGCGCGGCAACCTGCCCCTGCAGAGCGTGGACGTCGCCGCCGAGGTCTCCGGCCTGGTCGCCGGGGTGACGGTGACCCAGTGCTTCCGCAACCCCTTCGACGTGCCGCTGGAGGCGACCTACGTCTTCCCGCTGCCCGACCGGGCCGCGGTGACGGCCTTCCGCATGGAGGCCGACGGGCACCTCGTCGAGGGCGTGCTGAAGGAGCGCGGCCAGGCCAGGGCCGACTACGACCGGGCGCTCGCCGAGGGCAGGCGCGCCGCCGTCGCCGAGGAGGACCGGCCCGACGTCTTCACCATCCGGGTCGGCAACCTCGTGCCGGGCGAGCGGGTCACCGTACGCCTCACGCTCGACCAGCCGCTCCCCTACGAGGACGGCGCGGCGACCTTCCGCTTCCCCCTCGTCGTCGCCCCGCGCTACATCCCCGGCGCCCCGCTCGGCGGCGAGCAGGCCGGGGACGGCTGGGCGGCGGACACCGACGCCGTCCCCGACGCCTCGCGCATCACCCCGCCGGTGCTGCTGCCCGGCTTCCCCGACCCGGTCCGGCTCTCGCTCGCGGTCACCGTCGACCCCGCCGGGCTGGAGCTGCGCGAGGTCCGCTCCAGCCTGCACGTGGTCCACCGGGACGGCGACGCGGGGGCCGGCCGGTTCACGGTACGGCTGGCGCCGGGCGAGCGGCTGGACCGCGACTTCGTCCTGCGGCTGCCGTTCGGCGCCTCCACCTCCCTGGCCCTCGTCCCCGACGCGGGGCGGGACGGCGACGAGGGCACGTTCGCGCTGGCCGTCGTCCCGGAGCCGGCGCCCGCGGCGGCCGCGCCGAAGGACGTCGTGCTCGTGCTGGACCGCTCGGGCAGCATGGCGGGCTGGAAGATGGTCGCCGCCCGGCGCGCGGCCGCCCGCATCGTGGACACGCTGACCGGCGGCGACCGGTTCGCGGTGCTGGCCTTCGACACCGTGGTGGAGCACCCCGGGTCGCTCGGCGAGGGCCTGGCCGAGGCGAGCGACCGCAACCGCTACCGGGCGGTGGAGTACCTGGCCCGGCTGGAGGCGCGGGGCGGCACCGAGATGCTCCAGGCCCTCGAGCGGGCCGTCGCGCTGCTCGGCGAGGGGCCGCGCGAGCGGGTGCTGGTGCTGGTCACCGACGGGCAGGTCGGCGACGAGGACCGGATCCTGGCGCGGGTCGCGGCCGGGCCCGCCGGGGTGCGGGTGCACACGGTCGGCGTCGACCGGGCGGTCAACGCCGGCTTCCTGGGCAGGCTGGCCGGTCTGGGCGCGGGCCGGTGCGAGCTGGTGGAGTCCGAGGACCGGCTGGACGAGGCCATGGAGCACATCCACCGCAGGATCGGCGCGCCGCTCGTCACCGACCTGTCGGTCGAGGGCGACGGGCTCGACCTGGTGCCCGGCTCGGCCGGCAGGCTCGGCTCGCTCTTCCCGGGCGTGCCGCTGACCGTCACCGGCCGCTACCGGGGCGCGCCCGCCGGAGCGGTGGTCCTGCGCGGGCTGGACGCCGGGGGGCGGCCGTGGGAGCGGCGCGTCACCGGGACCCGGGTGGACAACCCCGCGGCGCGGCCGGTCTGGGCCCGCGCCCGGCTGCGCGACCTGGAGGACCGCTACGCCGCCGGGGACCGCTCGCTGGAGGAGGAGATCGTCTCGACCTCCCTGGAGCACGGCGTGCTCTGCCGGTTCACCGCGTTCGTCGCGCTCGACACCAGGGTGGTGGGCGAGGGCGGCCCGGAGCACCGGGTGGTCCAGCCCGTGGAGCAGCCGAGCGGCTGGGAGGCCCCGGCGGCCGCGGCCGCGCCGGTCATGTTCACCGCGATGGCCACGCCCCTGCCCGCGCCGGGCGCGCCCCCGGGCGGGGCGCCGTCGTTCGGGGCGCCCGCCGCGCCCGCGCCCGCGGCGGGCGGCGCCTTCCCCGCGACCGGTCTCCCCGCCGCCCCTCTCCCGGCGGAGTCCTTGCCGGGAGACGCCTCCGGCGGGGACGCCTTCCCGGACGCGGGGAGGGTCTCCGTCCCGCGTGCGCCGATGCGGGCCGGGGCCGCCGGGCACGCCGGTCGCCCGGCCGCCCCCGCCCCCGTCCCCGCCGGGGCGCAGGAGGCCCTGCGGACGCAGCTGGCCGAGGAGCTCCGGCGGCTGCGCGCCGCCGGCTCCCTCCCGCCCGCCGAGCGGCTGCGCTACCTGTCCGACCTCGGCAGCCGCCTGGCCGCCCTGGCCGTCTTCCTCGGCGGGCACGCCGAGCTGGAGGCCCTGGCGCGCGACCTGGCGCGGGTCGGGCCCGCCGAGGACGCCGACGCCCTGTGGCGGCGCGCCGTGCGGACCCTGGAGGCCCTGAGCGGGCACCCGGGCGAGCCGGAGGGCCGGCGCCCCTTCTGGAAGCGCTGAGACCTCCCCGGCCGGGCGGGGAGGACCTCCCGGCGGGGCGGGACCTCAGATCCGCGGCGGCGGCTCCGGCAGGGTGACGCGCACGCAGATGCCCCCGCCGGGGTTGTGCTCCATCCGCACGGTGCCGCCGTGCAGCTGGACGATCTTCTTCACGATGGCCAGCCCGACACCGGTGCCGCCGACCGCGAGCCTCTCCGCCTCCGGAGCGCGGTAGAAGCTCTCGAAGACGCGCTCGACGTCCTCCTCCGTGACGCCGATGCCGTTGTCGCGGATCTCCACGGCGGGCGGGCCGCCGGTGACGGTGACGTCCACCCTCCCCTCCGGCGGGGTGAACTTGAACGCGTTGTCCAGCAGGTGGACCAGCGCGTGCCGCAACCGCCCGGTGTCCGCCTCCACCTCGACCCGTCCGCAAGCCTTCACCGCCACGGCGTGCTGCCGGTGGGACGTCTTGGCGCAGGCCTCCTGCACGGCGAGGCGCACGACGGCCGCCAGGTCCGCCGGGCCGGGGGAGAACACGGCCGTGCGGGCGTTGAGGCTGGACAGCAGGAGCAGTTCGTCGAGCACGTCCAGCAGGCGGTCGCCGTTGCGCTCGATCACCCTCAGGAACTTCTGCTCGGTCTCCCGGTCCAGCTCTCCGTCCAGGATCAGCTGCAGGTAGCTGCGGATCGAGGTCAGCGGGGTGCGCAGCTCGTGGTTGATGCCCGTCAGGAAGTGCCGTTTGAGGTCGTCCATCTCCTGCAGGTGCCGTACGGCCTCCTCGGCCAGGCGGGCGCTGCGGTGGGCCTCCAGCAGCACGGCCGCCTCCCTGGCCAGGGTGAGCAGGGCCTGGCGCCGCTGGGCGTTCAACCGGCGGGGCCGCAGGTCCAGCACGCACACCGTGCCCAGCGCGTACCCCCGGCTGCTGACCATCGGGGCTCCGGCGTAGAAGCGCACGTGCGGATTCCCGGTGACGAGGACGTTGTCGCGGAAGCGCGGGTCGGCGGACGCGTCGGGGACCTCCAGCAGCGTGCGGCCGCAGATCGTGTGCGCGCAGAAGGAGATCTGCCGGTCGGTGCCGGCCCACAGCACTCCGGTGCGGCCCTTGAAGTACTGCCGCTCCCGGCCCACCAGGCTGACCAGCGCGATCGGCGTCCGGCACACGTAGGCGGCCAGGTCGGCGATGGACTGGAAGTCCGGCTCCAGGGCGACCTCGCCGTCCCCCGCCTTCTCGGCGGCCTCCAGCGCCACCAGGTCGTACAGTTCCCGCAGCCGTTCAGCCTCGTCAGAGGGTATCGGCATCCCGGCCATCGCCCCCTCCTCACGCCCGGTCCCGTGCCGGCCCTCCATCCCCAGTCTCGGCCGCCCCTCGCGCCGTCGGCCTCCGTGACCGGGAAAAATCCGGCCATCACTGCCTCAGGTTCTCCCCACCGCACGGCGGTCCCACTCCCGGGCCGGACGCGGCCGCCCGGTGATCGTCTCCGGGACGGGGGCTCCGGGGGTGACGTACAGTGGCGGGATGGTGATTCTCGACGGCGGGCTCGCCACCCATCTCGAGTCCCTGGGCGCGGACCTGCGCGACCCGCTGTGGTCGGCGAAGCTCCTGGTGGAGGAGCCCGCACTGATCCGGCGGGCGCACCTCGACTACTTCGCCGCCGGCGCCCAGGTGGCCACCACGGCGAGTTACCAGGCGAACATCCCCGCGTTCCTGCGCAGGGGACTCTCCCCCGCGCAGGCCGAGGAGCTGATCCTGCTCGCGGTGCGCCTGGCCGTCGAGGCCAGGGACGCCCACGGCGAGGGCGCGGTCGCCGCCAGCGTCGGCCCGTACGGCGCCTTCCTCGCGAACGGGGCCGAGTACACCGGCGACTACGACCTGGACGAGGACGGCCTGGCCGCCTGGCACCGGGACCGCTGGCACATCCTGGCCGGCAGCGGGGCCGACCTGATGGCCTGCGAGACCATCCCGTCCTACGCCGAGGCGCGGGCGCTGCGGCGGCTGCTCGGCGAGACCCCGGGCGTGCGGGCCTGGGTCAGCTTCTCCTGCCGCGACGGCGAGCACATCAGCGACGGCACCCCGCTCCGGCGGGCCGCCGCCCTGTTCGCCGGCGACCCGCGGGTGATCGCGGTCGGCGTCAACTGCACCGCGCCGCGGCACGTCCCCAGCCTGATCCCGCGCATCGAGGGCAAGCCCGTCATGGTGTACCCGAACTCCGGCGAGACCTGGGACGCCTCGGCCCGCCGCTGGCGCGGGCCGGCCGACCCGGTCGGCTTCGGCGCGGCGGCGGCCGGGTGGCACGCCGCCGGCTCGGACTTCGTGGGCGGCTGCTGCCGTACCACCCCGGAGCACATCCGGCAGATCCGCGAGCACGTCTACGGCGGGTAGGCGGCGTCCCCGCCCCGGGCGGGGCGCTCCCGCGGGCCCCGGGCGGGATCCGCGGGAGCGCCCGCGCGCGGGGGGCTCAGACCGAGGTCGTGGCGCCCGTGCGGTCGCGGCGGCCCTGCCAGAGGGAGTCGACCGCCAGGGCGCCGCCCCCGCTGAAGGCGATCATCAGGCTGGCCGCCGCCAGCGCGAGGACGAACTCGTAGCCGCCCTTGTCGGCGAAGAACCCCGCCTGCCCGTGGACGAAGAGGATCGCGCCGAGCATGTTGAGCGCGAGCAGCGTCCCGAAGACCGGCAGCGCGGCGCCCAGGATGAGCGCGATGCCCCCGACGACCTCCAGGACCGCCACGGCGGGCGCCGCGACGCCCGCCAGGGGGATCCCCACCGACTCGAAGAAGCCCGCCGTGCCGGACAGGCCGGAGCTGAACTTCGTCCAGCCGTGCACGAGGAAGATCGCCCCGATGGCGACGCGTCCCAGCAGGAACGCGATGGACCGTGCCCGATCGAACATGACTCCTCCTGATAGTTCAGATTTGAACCGGGATACGACTGTATAGTTCAAATTTGAACGACTTGTAAACTGGGCGGGTGAACGGAACGCGATGGCTCGACGAACACGAGATGGCCGCATGGACGGCCTATCTGACCGCGTTCCACCTGCTGGAGCGGCACGTCGAGGAACAGCTGAAAGCGGACGCGGGCTTGACCCACGCCCAGTACGAGATCCTCGTGATGCTCTCGGCCGCCCCCGGGCGGCGGCTGCGCATGAGCGAGCTGGCCCGGCGCGTCGTGGTCTCCCGGAGCGGGCTGACCTACCAGGTCGGCAGGCTGGAGACGATGGGGCTGGTCGCCCGTGAGACCTGCGCCTCCGACGAGCGCGGCGTCCTGGCCGTGCTCACCGCCGAGGGCGCGGCCTGCCTGGAGCGCACCGCGCCCGGCCACGTCGCCGTCGTCCGCGAGCTGATGATCGACCTGCTCGACCGGGACGAGCTGGAGACGATGACCCGGGCCATGCGGAAGATGGAGGCGGCGATGCGCCGCTCCCCCGCCCCGCCCGCCGACGGCTGAGCGGCGGGACGAGGATCCGGGGACGCGGACCGGCCGGACGCGGACCCGCGGGACGGACACGCGCGACGCCGGCCCGCGTGTCCGTCCGCGGGGTCCCGCGCAGCCGCGGGCACGGCTAGGGCAGCCGGGGGACGGCCGCCCCGGCGGCCGCCTCCGCCCGGCCCGCCGCCAGGGTGAGCGCCAGGTCCGCCGCCGCCAGGCGGCGTTCTCCCGCCTCCGCCAGGCGCACCACGTCGTAGGCGAGCGTGCTGTAGGTGCTGAGCGCCCCGCAGAACCCCGCGCCGCCCAGGGCGAAGGCCCAGCCCGGCACCCGGCCGGCGGCCGCGCCCGCCGTCAGCAGGCCGAGCAGGAACGAGGCGGCCGTGTTCGCGGCGAGGATCCCCCAGGGGAAGTGCGGGCCGGAGCGCGCGGCGGCGAGGTGGCGCAGCACGGCCCCGGCCGCCCCGCCCACCGCCACCGCCAGCAGCAGCCCGCTCACCGGGCCCGCCGCACCCGCCGGGCGAGGGCCGCCCCGGCGAGCACCGCCGCCACGGCCAGGGCCGGGGTGGCCACGAGGCAGGCCAGCGCGGCGGCGGGCCGCCCGAGGCGGACCAGGCCCTCCACCTCCACGGCGAAGGAGGAGAAGGTGGTGAAGCCGCCGAGCACCCCGGTGGACAGGAACGGCCCGGCCAGGGGATGGGGCTCCGCCGCCACCAGCCACACGACGAGCGCCCCGATCAGCAGGCAGCCGGACACGTTGACCGCCAGGGTCGTCCAGGGGAACGCGTCCGGTCCGGCCGGGAACGCCGTGCCCAGGCCGTAGCGGGCCAGCGCGCCCAGCGCGCCGCCGCAGGCGACCGCGGCCGTGACCGCGCGGGCCGGGCCGGGGCGCCGGACGCCGCTCACCGCCGTCCGGCCTTCTTCGCCTCCTTCGCCGCCTGGGCGGCCTCGGCCTTGGCGCTCGCGGCGTACTTGTCGACGTACTCCTGGCCGGAGAGCTCCATCAGCGCGTACATGATCTCGTCGGTGACCGCCCGCAGGACCAGCCGGTCCTCCTCCATGCCGTAGTAGCGGGAGAAGTCCAGGGGCTCGCCGAACCTCACCCCCGGGCGGATGCCCAGGCGCGGGAGCGGGCGGCCGGGGGGCATCATCTCGAAGGTGTTGACCATCGCCCAGGGGATGACCGGCGCGCGGGACTCCAGCGCCAGCCGCGCCACGCCGGTCTTCCCCTTGTAGAGGCGTCCGTCGTGGGAGCGGGTACCCTCGGGGTAGATGCCGAGCACGTTGCCCTCGCGCAGGATGCGCAGGCCGGTGCGGAGCGCGGCCTCGCTGGCCTTGCCCCCGGACCGGTCGATCGGCACGGTGCCGACGCCGCTGAAGAAGGCCCGGCTGATCATCCCCTTCAGGCCCCTGCCCGTGAAGTACTCGGCCTTGCCGAGGGAGATCACCTTGCGCGGGAGGAACAGCGCGCCGAAGAAGTGGTCGGCGAAGGACAGGTGGTTGCCGGCCAGGATCACCGGGCCCTCCTTCGGCACGTTCTCCACCCCCTCCGCCCAGGGGCGGAAGATCACGTGAAGGAAGGGCGAGAGGATGGCCTTCACCACCCAGTAGAACACTCGATGCTCCTTTGGTCGAACAGGAAGTGACCTGGAGCCATCTTCCCACCTTCAGTCTCCGCCACCTACACCGCGAAAGCCCACAAATCACACTCTCGCAAAACAGGTCCCGAACGTGCGACGATCAGGCGAGCCTGACAAGGAGTGACGATGCCAATCATGTCCGGCGCGGAACCGTACCACCGCGCAGGCGGTCCGGTCGGTGTCCTGCTCTGCCACGGGTTCACCGGCACCCCGCAGGCCCTGCGCCCCTGGGCGGAGCACCTGGCCGAGGCGGGCCTGACCGTGGCGCTGCCCCGGCTGCCCGGCCACGGCACCACCTGGCGGGAGATGAACCGCACCCGCTGGGAGGACTGGTACGCCGAGCTGGACAAGACCCTGGCCGACCTGCGGGGCCGGTGCGCCGAGGTCTTCGTGGCGGGTCTGTCGCTGGGCGGCTGCATGGCGCTGCGCCTGGCCGAGGTGCACGGCGAGGGCGTCAGGGGCGTGGTCGTCGTCAACCCCTCGATCGCCAACGACGTGCCGCTGCTCCGGCTCGCTCCGCTGCTGCGGCTGTTCGTCCCGTCGGTGCCGGGGGTCGCCGGCGACATCAAGAAGGAGGGCGCGGTCGAGGTGGGCTACGACCGCACCCCGGTCAAGGCCGCGGCGAGCCTTCCCCGGCTCTGGGCGCTGACCCAGGCCGAGCTGGACAAGGTGACCCAGCCGGTGCTCGTCTTCCACAGCCCGCAGGACCATGTGGTGAAACCGACCAGTGTGCGCATCCTCCGCGAGAGGCTGACCGGAGGGAACCTCAATGTGGTGGAGCTCGCCGACAGCTACCATGTCGCGACCCTCGACAACGACGCCGACCGGATCTTTGCGGAGAGCCTGGAGTTCATCCGGACGAACACCTCTGTACCCTTGCAGAGAGACTGAACACCGGCGGGGGATGCGCGGTCTCCGGGGAGGAAGTGACCGGCTTATGAGCGACGGGCTCAGCTAAGTGACACCGCAGAGCGACGAGGACGAGGTCTGGCGGCAGATCGTCGCGTCCTTCAACGACACCGCCGAGCGCGACCCGGCCGACCAGCCGTGGCCGGACAGCGAGAACCTCCCCGCCGGCCCCCCGCGCCGGGTGGCCGAGGACGCCGGCGAGGAGGCGCTCCCGCAGCCCGCGGACGACGGTCCCGGCACGGCCGGCGACGAGCCGCGGGACGATGACGACGAGGGGCACTACGTGCCCCCGCCCCCTCCGCCGCTGCCCAAGACCGACGCCGCGACCAAGGTCGCGTGGGCGGCCCTGTTCGGCGGGCCCGCCTACCTGCTGGTGACCGCGGCGGCCGGGTGGGAGCTGCGGGGCTGGGCGCTGTTCACCGCGGTCGCCGCGTTCATCGGGGGTTTCGTGGCGCTGGTGGTGCGGATGGGCGACGGCCCGCCCGGCGGCTCCGGCTGGGACGACGGCGCGGTCGTCTGACCCCCGGCTCGGACCTGTCCCCCGCCGCGGCTCCGCGCCGGGCCCCGCCGGGCTCTCCCCCCGGGCGCGGTCCGGCCGGGCCGCGCTCCTCCGTCAGGACCTCGACCGCTCCGCACCGCCCGGCACCTTCGTCTCGAACCGCTCGATCACGTCGGTGTAGCGCCCGCCGGCGTCCACCACGTGGCCGACGGTCCAGACCGTGCCCGTGCCGGGCAGGTAGGCCGCGGCCTGCAGCCGGATCGTCCGGGGAGCGGACGGCTCGGCCCCGCGCAGCGTCTTCAGCGCGCGGCCGTCGTAGCGGAGCAGGAACGCCTCCCCCGGCCGCTCCAGGTCGACGCCGGAGATCCAAAAGCGGTTCTTGCGGTCGCCGGTCACGCCGTACAGCCGCACGTCCCGCTCCGGCACCGCCACCCTGGACCACTTCTTGCCGTTCCAGGACAGCACCAGCGGGACCACCTCGCCGGAGTCGCGGTGGACGCCGCCGATGGCGAGCGCGCGCCTGGGCCCGTTGACGTGGACGTCGCGCAGGTAGCCGCCGGGGATCTCCGGCACGGGGAAGGACTTCCACTGCCCGTCCGACAGCCTCATGGCCAGCGGCCTGCCGCCGGTGTCGCCCACCGCCCAGCCCTCGCCCTTGGCCGTGACGGCCACCCCGTACAGCGTGCCCCGCCCTCCGACCGGGGTGAGCCGCCAGGCGCCGCCGGAGCCGGTGGCGATCAGCGGCTGCCTGTCCCGGCGGCCCACGGCGACCACCCGGCCCGGGACCGCCGCCACCCCGCCCAGCCAGTCGCCCGCGTGCAGCGCGTCGACCGCGACCCGCTCGAAGCCGGAGCCGTCCCCCCGCGCGAGGTACGGCAGGCCGTCGTGGCCCTCGCCCACGGCCCACAGCTCGCTCGCCGAGGCCGCCGCGACCGAGCGCAGCAGCCCGGCCCCGGTGGGGTCGTTGCGGATGCCGACCTCGGTCCAGGTCTCGCCGTTCCAGTGGGTGATGGCGCCGCGGCTCTGCCAGACGTCCCACACGCTCTGCTGGCCCACCGCCCACACGTTGTCGGCGGATATCCCGGCCACGTCGGACAGCGACCCGTCGGCGCTCAGCCGGGCGGTGGACGGCGCCTGCCAGGTCCCCGCCGCGGGCGGGCGGACGGGATCGGCGGACGCGGCCGGCGCGGCCAGGAGAGGCAGGAGCAGTCCTCCCGCGCACAGCGCCAGCGCACGCCGCGGAAGGCGACGGGTCATGCACCAAATGGTACGGGTGATGCTCACCGGCCGTGTGCGAGTCCCCGCCCTCGCCCGGGCGCCCCGCCGGGCGCCGCCCTCAGCGGCGGGGGCCGGCCGCCTGCGCGCAGTCCAGCTCCGCCACCACCGGAAGGTGGTCGGTGGCGGCCGCCAGGTCGGCGGGATCGGCGTCGACGCCGCCGCAGGACAGCACCCCGATCCCCGCCGCCGCGAAGACCGCGTCGATGCGCTTGCCCGGGCCGCGGGCGGGGAAGGTCAGGCCGTCGCCGCGCGGCGCCGCCGGGTAGCAGTCGGTCAGCAGCTCGGTGATCCGCCGCCAGGCCGGCTGGCCGGGCAGCTCGTTGACGTCCCCGGCGAGCACCGGCAGCGCGCCGAACCGGCCGGCGACGTCCGCGATCAGCTCCAGGGCCTCACCGGCGTGGTGCAGCCGGGCGGCCCCGTCCAGATCCAGGTGGACGCAGCCGACGGCCACCCGGGCCGGGCCCGCCTCCACCACGGCGATCGCGATCGCCCGCCGTTCCAGGCCGGGGAAGGGCGCCAGCAGGCGGCCCTCGCCGTGCAGGAGCCGGACGGCCGGACCGGTCAGCCCGGCCAGGCCGCCCGCGCGCAGGCCCGCGGCGACACGCAGCCCGCCGAAGGCGGCCAGCCTGGCGCGCTTGCGCCGCCAGCACAGGAACCGGGGCGCCTCCTGCACGCAGAGCACGTCGGCGCGGAGCGCGGCGACGACCCGCCCCAGCGCGGCGACGTCGTCGCGCATGGAGCGCACGTTGTAGCTGGCGATCCGCAGAGCCATCGCGACCTCACACTGCCGGGCGCCGCCGGGCGGCACCGGGGCGTGAAGCGAGCGTAGCCCCGGCGGGCGCGGCGTACCAGCGGCCCGCGGGCGGGAACGCGCGGGGCACCGCCCCGCGCCCCGATCCCCTGTCCCGGTCGCGCCCCGGTACGGCCGACGCGGGCCCGGTCAGCGCCAGCGGGCGAGGTCGGCGGCGCCGACCAGACCGGCGGAGGCGCCCAGCTCGGCCAGGCGGATCTCGGCCGGCGGGCGGTGCCCCCGTCCGGTCAGGTTGCGGGCGTAGGACTCGCGGACCCCGTCGATCCAGAGATCGGCGGCGCGGGAGACGCCCCCGCCGAGGATGAAGCAGCCCGGGTCGAGCACGGCGGCGAGGTCGCTCAGTCCCTGGCCGAGCCACTCGGCCATCGAGGCGAAGGCGGCCAGCGCCACCGGGTCGCCCTCCCTGGCCGCGTCGGTGACCTCGGGGCCCTCGATGTCGGCGACCGTGCCGCCGGCGATCTCCAGCAGCCGGGCCGCCCGCGCCGGGTCGGCCTCCGCGAGCAGCCGCGCCTCGGCGACCAGCGCGTTGCCGCTGGCGTACTGCTCCCAGCAGCCGAGGTTGCCGCAGCCGCACGGGCGTCCCTCCGGGACCACCTGCATGTGCCCGAGCTCGGCGCCCATGCCCCAGCGCCCCCGGTACAGGGAGCCCTCCAGCACGATGCCGCCGCCGATGCCGGTGCCGACGGTCACGCACACGATGTGGCTCTCGCCGCGGCCCGCGCCGAAGCGCGCCTCGGCCCAGGCCATCGCGTTGGCGTCGTTCTCCACCACGACGGGCAGGCCGACGAGGCCGGAGACCTTCTTCTGCAGCGGCTCCTCCCGCCAGGCGAGGTTGGGCGCGAACCGCACGACCGACCGGGTCTCGTCGATGAACCCGGCGGCGCCCAGACCGACGGCCTCGATCCGGCGGCCCTCCGCCAGCTCCCGGACCGCCTCGGCGATCGTGTCGGCGACGCGCTCGGGACTCTGGGCCGGCGTGGGGCGCAGGCACTGCGCGACGATCCGGCCGCCGTCGTCCACGACGCCCGCCGCGATCTTGGTACCGCCGATGTCAACGCCGATGGTCAGCGCCATCTCTCACCCTCTCCCCCCGGGTCACCCCAGGTCGATGTGCTCCACGGGGGTCTCCTCCCGTGACGCTCCACGCTCCCGCGCCCGCTGCGAGGCCTGCGGCCTGTTGAGCGCGTCGACCGCCGACTTGAACGCGGCGAACAGCTCGGAACCGGCCTGCATCAGGTGGTCGGCGACCTGCCCGCCGGACTCGCGCTGCGCGGCCATGGCGCGGCAGACGGGGCAGGCGCGGCAGACGTACTCCTCCTGCTCGTCCGCGACCGCCTCCTCCCACACGTCCCTGCCGCCCCGGCCGCCGCCGGAGAACGCGCTGCCGAACCCCGTCATGGTGCCTTTGACCAGGTTCTTGCGCAGCTCCCGTGCGGCCTTGCGCTGGAGTGTGTCGAAGAGCTTGAGCGCCTCCTCGGCCGCGCTCCCGATCGGGTCGCGCCCGCTCCGGCCGCCCCACTCGTCGCGCCCGCCCCGGCCGCCCCGCTCGTCGCGGGGGCCCGCGGCGGTGTCCCGCTCCCGGGCGCGGCCCTCGTCCGGCCGGCCGGCCGGTCCGCCCGCGCCCCCGGTGCCCCCGGCGTTCCCGGTGGTCCCCGCGGTCCCGGTCTTCGCGGTGTTCTCGATGTTCCCGGTGTTGTCGGTGTTCCCGGTGTTCCCGGTGTTCTCAGTCATCTGGCCCTCCCGATTCGAACCGTACCCGCAGACGGCCGTCCGAGAGCGCGGCGTCCCGCACGGCCCGGCGGGCCAGCGCGGCGGGCAGGGCCAGCACCCGGCGGTACGGGCCCAGGGTGACGATCAGCTCGTCGCCCTTCCTGGCCAGGTCCACCTGTCCCTTCTCGGCGAGCGGCAGGGCGAGGACCAGCTCCCCCTCGGGGGTGATCCGCAGCGGCGGCTCCCCGGCGGGCGGCGCGAACGGGTCGGTCCCGCCGTACATGGCCTCGGCGACGGCGGCCAGCGCGTCCCGGCCGACGGGCTCGGCGTCCAGGTAGGGGACGGTGTGCACGGGCAGCGGCGCGAAGGACTCGCCGACCTCGGCCAGGCGCCGGGCCTGGGCGGCCACCCATCCCTCCCGCCACGGGTCGGCGCCCCCCGAGGGGAAGACGCGGTTGGCGACCACCGCGTCGACGCGGTAGCCGTACAGGCTCAGGGAGGTGAGCGTGCGGCGGGCCTCGGCGAGCACGACCGCCTCGGGGGTGAGCACCAGCCGGACGCTGGCTCCGGCGCCGGTGAGCAGCCCGCGCACCTCCATCAGCGCGCGGTGCAGGCGCTCGCCCGCGCCGACCACGTGGTCGTCGGGGACGCTGACCATCGCCACCCGGCGGATCAGCGGGGAGAGCGTGCGCAGCAGCCGCCGGCCGGCCGGGAGGAGCCGGTTGACGTGCCAGTCGAGGGCCTCGGGCAGGGCGAGCAGCCGGAGCGTCTCGGCGGTGGGCGCGCAGTCGACGACGATCACGTCCCAGCGGCCGGTGCGGGCCTGCTCGCGCAGCTCCAGCAGCGCGATGACCTCCTCGGCTCCCGGCAGCACCGTGATCTCCTCGGCGGTGACCTCGTCGAGGCCCAGCTCGGCGAAGACGCCCCGGGCGTAGTCGCGCAGCTCGCCCCACTGGCGCTCCAGCGACCGCTGGGTGTCCACCTGGTACAGGTGGAGGCCGGGTTCGATCTCGGCCGGCCCGTCGGCGGGGACGCCCACCGCGAGCGCGTCGGCCAGCGAGTGCGCGGTGTCGGTCGAGACCACCAGGGTCTTGAGCCCGGAGCGCGCCGCGCGGACGGCGGTGGCCGCCGCCGCGGTCGTCTTGCCGACGCCGCCCTTGCCCGTGAAGAGCAGGACGCGCGTCATGCGTTCTCGACGCGCTTCTTCAGTCCCTTCAGGGCGGTGTCGATGATGACCTTCTCGGCCTTCCGCTTGATCATGCCGATCATGGGGACCTTGAGGTCGACGGCGAGCTCGTAGGTCACCTCGGTGCCGCCCGGCACCTCGGCCAGGCGGTAGCTCCCGGTGAGACCGGAGACCATCTTCCCCTCCTCGGCGACGGTCCAGTCGACGGACTCGTCGCCGTGCCAGGTGTAGGCGAGGACGTACTCGTCGCTGATCACGCCCGCGTCCAGGACGAACCTGACCCGCTCCGGGCGGCCGTCCGGCCCGGTGGCGAGGACCTGCGCGGCCTTCACCTGCCCGGCCCACTCCGGGTAGGCGCCGAAGTCGGCGATCACCGTCATGATGGTCGACCGGTCCGCGCCGATCGTGATGCTGGAGGTCGTGCGATCAGCCATGGGGTTACCGTACTACCGGTGCCCGCCCGGCCGGACGGTCTCGCCGCGGAGCGCCCGCGGCCTCACCACCGGAGCACGTACGGCACGCCCCTGCCCCGGAAGTGGCCCACGTTGACGCACTCCGTCCGCCCGATGCGCACCCGGCTCGCCAGGGGCTGGTGCACGTGGCCGAAGAGCGCGTAGCGCGGCCGGGTCCGCCTGATCGCCTCCAGCACGGCCTCGCTGCCCCGCTCGAAGCGGCGGGCGACCACGTCGTAGAGGAGCTCGGGGACGGCCGGGGGGATGTGGCAGCACAGCACGTCCACCTCGCCGACCGCCTCGACCTTTCGGGCGAACTCCTCGTCGTCGATCTCGTTCGGCGTCCGGTACGGCGTGCGCAGCCCGCCCCCGACGAAGCCGAACCGCAGCCCCCCGATCTCGACGCTCTCGCCGTCCAGCACGCGGTGGCCCGGGCGCGCGTACTCCGGCCAGTAGCGCGGCAGGTCCACGTTTCCCGGGGTGAGGTAGGCCGGGGTGGGCATCGCGGCGAAGATCTCCGCGTACTGGCGGCGGACGGAGCGCTCGATGTGCTCGCGCGGGTCGCCGTCCAGCGACGCCCAGAGCGCGGCGGACATGGCGCGGGCCTCGTCGAAGCGCCCGGCGGTGCGCAGGGCGATGAGCTCGGCGGCCGCTCGCGTGCCGAAGAGCTCGGCGAACATGCCCTGGGAGTGGTCGTCGTAGTCGACGAAGAGGATCAGGTCGCCGAGGCAGACGAGCGCGTCGGCTCCGTCCGCAGCGCGGGCCAGGGCGTCGGTCCGTCCGTGCACATCGCTGACGACATGAACCCGCATGGCGGACATCCTAACCAGCCGGTGCGTTCCCCGGCCGGACGCGAAGATACCGACATAAGTAACAAATAGGGTGCGACCTCCGGGCGGCCCGTCGCGTTCGACGGCCCCGCCCGGCAGGGCTGATAGCGTGAATTCGCCCTTGTAACGCCTGGGTGACGAATCTACCCACGCGTAACTTATCGCGATAACTTCCTGTTAACCCATCTCGATCCGTGCGTCTTCAGGAGTGCCCCGTGCGCGAGTACAGCGTCCCCGTGCTGGTGGATGTCCCCCCCTCCGCCAACCTGACCGACACGGTGTTCCAGCGCGCCGAGCAGGAGCCGGGCGCGGTCGCCCTGCGCCGCAAGACGGGCGACGGCTGGACCGCCGTGACCGCACGGGAGTTCAGGGACCAGGTCGTCGCGGTGGCCAAGGGCCTGATCGCCGCGGGCGTCGAGCCGGGCGACCGGGTGGCCCTGATGTCGCGCACCCGCTACGAGTGGACCGTGATCGACTACGCGATCTGGACCGCCGGCGCGGTCAGCGTGCCGATCTACGAGACGTCCTCGGCCGACCAGGTCGAGTGGATCGTCTCCGACAGCGGCGCCAAGGCGGTCTTCGTGGAGCTGGAGTCCCACGAGGAGACCGTCCGCGAGGTCCTCCCCAAGCTCGACGCGGTCGAGCACGTCTGGCGCATCGAGGGCGGAGCGCTGGACGAGCTGGGTGCGGCCGGCGCCGGCGTGCCCGACGAGACCGTCACCGAGCGCCGGACCGGGCGCTGCATCGCCGACCTGGCCACGATCGTCTACACCTCCGGCACCACCGGCCTGCCCAAGGGCTGCCGCCTGACCCACGACAACCTGCTGTTCACCGCGCGGAACGTGGCCTACGGCCCGCTGGAGCGGCTGTTCACCGTGGAGAACCGCTCCGTCCTGCTCTTCCTCCCCCTCGCGCACGTCTTCGCCCGCATCATCCAGATCGTGCTGATCGAGACGGGCACGGCGCTCGGGCACACCCCGAACATGAAGAACGTCGCCCCCGACCTGCAGGAGTTCAAGCCCACGTTCCTGCTCGGCGTGCCGCGCGTCTTCGAGAAGGTCTACAACGGCGCCGAGCAGAAGGCCGTCGCCGGGGGCAAGGGGAAGATCTTCCACGCCGCGGCGGGCACGGCCATCGCCTGGAGCCGCGCCGAGTCCTCCGGGGGCGCCGGCCTCGGCCTCAAGCTCAAGCACGCCCTGTTCGACAAGCTGGTCTACGGCAAGCTCCGCGCGGCCACCGGCGGCAACCTGTGGGCCGCCATCAGCGGCGGCTCGGCCCTGGGCGACCGGCTCGGCCACTTCTTCCGGGGCGTGGGCATCGAGGTGCTGGAGGGCTGGGGCCTGACCGAGACCTCCGCCCCCTCCACGGTCAACATGCCGGGCGCCAACAAGATCGGCACCGTCGGCAAGCCGTTCCCCGGCGTCTCGGTCGCCATCTCCGGCGACGGCGAGATCCTGGTCAAGGGCCGCCACGTCTTCAAGGGCTACTGGAACAACGAGGCGGCCACCGCCGAGGCGATCGACGCCGACGGCTGGTTCCACACCGGCGACGTCGGCGAGATCGACGCCGACGGCTACGTGCGCATCACCGGCCGCAAGAAGGAGATCCTCGTCACCGCCGCGGGCAAGAACGTCGCCCCGGCCCCGATGGAGGACCGCATCCGCGCCCACCCCCTGGTCAGCCAGGCGCTGGTGGTGGGCGACGGCCGGCCGTTCGTCGCCGCGCTCGTCACCCTCGACCCCGAGGCGCTGGAGCAGTGGAAGGCGGCCAACGGCCGGGCCGGGGCCACGCTGGCCGAGCTCAGCGCCGACTCCGCGGTCATCGCCGAGGTGCAGAAGGCCGTCGACGACGCCAACCGGTCGGTCTCCAAGGCCGAGCAGATCAAGAAGTTCACGATCCTCGACATCGAGCTCAGCGAGGAGACCGGGCACGTCACGCCGAAGCAGTCGATCAAGCGCAACGTCGTGATGCGCGACTTCGCCAGGCAGATCGACGCGCTGTACGGCTGACGCACCGCCTCTTGGCGAGGGCCCCGCCCGGACCCCCGGGCGGGGCCCTCGCCTTCTCCGCCCCCGCCCTCCAGGGACCGCCCCGCTCCCCGCACCGCCCTTCAGGGACCGCCCCGCTCCCCCGCGCCGCGCGGTGTCAGAACGGCCGCTCCGCCTCCAGGATCCGGGCGAACCGCGCGGAGACCAGGTCCCAGCTCCACTCCCGGCCGACCCACGCGCGCCCGCGCTCGCCCATCGCGCGGGCGCGGGCCGGGTCCCCCAGCAGTTCCAGCAGCGCGCCGGCCACCGCGCCGGCCGAGGCGCCGTCCACGACGAGGCCGGTCTCGCCGGGCAGCACCGCGTCGGGCGCCCCTCCCGAGGAGCCCGCCAGCACCGGCAGCCCGCTGGCCGACGCCTCCAGGTAGACGATGCCGAGCCCCTCGACGTCGATGCCGCCCAGCCGGGTACGGCACGGCATGGCGAACACGTCCCCGAGCGCGAAGTAGCCGGGCAGCTCGGCGGCGTCCACCGGCCCGGTCAGCCGGACCGCGCCGCGCAGGCCGAGCCGGTCGACCAGGCGCTCCAGTCTCCCCCGGTACGGCCCGCCGCCGACCAGCACCAGCCGGGCGCCCGGCACCGCGCGCAGCACCCGCGGCCAGGCTCGGACCAGCACGTCCTGGCCCTTGCGCGGCACCAGCCGGGAGACGCAGACCACCACCGGCCCGTCCCCGAGCTC
Source organism: Planomonospora alba (assembly GCF_039534085.1). Lineage (NCBI taxonomy): Bacteria > Bacillati > Actinomycetota > Actinomycetes > Streptosporangiales > Streptosporangiaceae > Planomonospora > Planomonospora alba. Next base: position 20,638 of record NZ_BAAAUT010000038.1, on the reverse strand, counting down.
CGCCCGGAGCGCGGCGGCGGCGCCGCCCCGGGCCGCGTCCGGGGAGAAGGCCGCGGTGTCCACGCCGGGCGCGAGCCGTACGAGGCGCTCCTCGCCGACCACCGGGGCGAGCAGCCGCCGGGTGTACTCCCCCAGGTAGGTGATCGCGTCGGCGTGGCCGCCGATCCTGGCCAGCAGGTGCCGGGCGAGCGGGAGGCGGGCCCAGGACGCCTCGTGGCCGTGGGTCAGCATGACGACGTGCTCCGCCCCGGCCGCCCGCAGCCGCGGTGCGAGCAGGCCGAGCGGGGCCGCCGCCCCGAACACCACGGTGTCGCACTTGTGCCGGGTGAGCAGCTCCGCGGCCCGGCGCCCGACGCCGGGGGTGGGGAGCATCAGCGACGTGGGATGGCGCACGACGGGGTACGGCTGGCCGGCGTCGAAGCGCTCGCAGCCGGGCCAGGCGGGCGCGTAGACGACCACGGAGTCCGCGGGCAGGCGCGTGGCCAGCCCGTGCACGAACGACTGGATGCCGCCCTGGCGGGGCGGGAAGTCGTTGGTGACGATCAGCGTGCGCTTCACGGCTCCGGCAGGCCGTTCAGCGCGGCCCAGGAACGCGCCATGGCGATGCGTTCGGGGATGGCGGGATGGGAGGCGTACAGCAGGTGCTCCACGGCGTCCGGCGAGAGGTCGGAGATGTTGGACAGCGCCAGGCGCCGCTGCATGGCAGCGAACGTCACCGGGTCGCGCGTCAGGTCGAGCGCGTGGGCGTCGGCGCGGGCCTCGATCTGCCGGCTGACGAGGTTCTGCGCGGGGCCGGACAGCACGGTGGCCAGGCTCAGCAGCCCCATGAGCAGGGCCGTCGCCGCCGGGTCGGCGACCGAGGGCACGCCGGCGCGCCGGCGCAGCGCGCGCGAGGAGGTGACGAGGTACAGCAGGCACGCCCCGCAGGCCGCGCCCAGGGCGCCGACGAGCGTGCCGTACAGCACGTCGCCGTTCCTGGCGTGCCCCAGCTCGTGCGCCACGACCAGCTCGACCTCGTCGGCCGGGGCCCGCAGCAGCGTGTCGTAGACCACGATCCTGCGGGTCGCGCCGAATCCCGAGACGTACGCGTTGACCGCGGTGGTCCGGCGGGAGGCGTCGGCGACGAGCACCTCCCCGACCGGCACCCCGTCGCGCTCGGCCATGGCCAGCAGGTCGTCGCGGAGCCGTCCCGCCTGCATCGGCGTGAAGTCGTCGAAGAGCGGCTCCACCACCACCGGGTAGACGAAGGAGACCGCCACGGTCAGCGTGAAGGCGCCGAGCGCGGCGGGGATCCACCAGCGGGCGAAGCGCCGCGCCAGCGCGACCACGGCGAGCACCATGACCGCCGTCAGCCCGGTCCGCACCGCGATGCTCTTGAGCCGGTCGGCCGACCAGGACGGCCAGGTCTGCACCGACAGCCCGTAGTCCCGCAGGTGGACCTCCTGCCACATGCCGAGCGGCCAGCGCAGCAGCTCCACCACCGCCGAGATCACCAGCACGCCGAGGAGCACCCGCACCCACCACGGTCCGCGCAGCCGCCCCACCGCCCGCGCGCCCAGCGGGGTCGCCACCAGCACCCCGGCCGCCAGGAGGGTCAGGCCGAGCGACACGTAGGCGGGCGGGCTGACCGCGGCGTCGAACGCCGCCGAACGGGCGATCTGCCCGGCGGTGAAGTCGCGCGCCGGGTCCGCGGCGACGGGCGGGGCGCCGTCCGGCAGCGCCCGCCACGGCGTGGTGAGCGCGGTGACGGCCAGCGTGGCGGCGCCGAGCACCGCCAGCGCCCAGCCCGCCGCCCGCCGCCCGCCGGACGCGCGCGTCCCGCTCGACGTCATGCCAGCACCCTCCGGAGGTAGTCGCGCCAGCCCGCGGTGAGCTCCGCCGCGGTGAGGCCGAGCACTGTCTCGGCATCACCACCGTAGAGCCTCACGAGAGCCCTCTCGCCGAAACGCTCGGCGACGTAGCGGCAGGCGAGCCAGGCCTCCTCGTAGGCCTGCGCGAGCCGCGGGGCGCCGGGGGCGAAGTCGGCGGGACCGGGCAGGCCCTCCGGCAGCACGCCCGCGCGCACCTCCGCGGCCAGCTCCGCGGCGACCGTGCGCGTGTCCAGCCCCGTGCCGGCGTAGCCGACGTAGTCGGCGAACCCCTCCGACAGCCAGGTCGGCACCCGGCCGCCCCGGGTCGCGCCGGTGGCCACGTGGACGAGTTCGTGGGTGATGACCACGTCCCTGCCGACCTCGCTGAGCCGGGCGTAGCCGCTCGGCAGGACCACCACCCGGTCGGCGGTGGCCAGCGCGGCCATGCCGGCGGTGGCCCCGGGCCCGGAGGCGCCCGCGAGCACCGCGGCCTCGGCGTCGGTCTCGGGGAGCAGCACCACCGGGCGCACCGGCCCCCAGATCCCGGCGATCCGCCGGCGGGCCCGCTCGGCGCGGGCCGCGAGGTCCTCCAGCAGGCCGGCCGCGGCGCGGTGCGCGACGACGACGGAGTCCCGCCCGCGGAGCACGACGGCGCCGGGCCACGGGGCGGCCGGGATCGGCGCGGCCGCGGCGGCCGGACCGGCGCCGATCAGCGCCAGCATCCCGGCGAGCACGGCGCGGCGCCCCTGGGGGACGGACATATGCGTCGATGGTACGCGACAGGGAGCGGCCCCGGCCGTCGTGCGGACGACGGCCGGGGCCGTTCCCACCGGGCCCCGCCGGGGTGCCGGTCCCGCCGGAGGGCGGGTGCGCGCTCAGGCGCCGGGCCGGACCGCTCCGGCGAAGGAGGTGCGGTAGTAGCCCTTCAGCCTGACGATCCGGACGGTCTTGCCGCTGCTCGGCGCGTGGACCATCCTTCCCTTGCCGACGTAGATGCCGACATGGCCCTTGCCGTAGAAGAAGAGCAGGTCGCCGGGGCGCAGGCCCGCCCACGAGACCTTCTTCTTGACGGCACGGTACTGGCTGTGCGTGATCCGGGGGAGCTTCACGCCCGCCTTGCGCCACGAGTACTGCGCGAGCCCCGAGCAGTCGAACGCGCCGGGGCCGGTGGCGCCCCACCGGTAGGGGTCGCCGACCTGCTGCTTGGCCACCGAGACGGCCTTGGCCGCCCTCGCCTTCTGCCGTACGGCCTTGCTCGCCTTCGCCCTCGCCTTGCTCACCTGAGCGCTCATCCGGGCGACCGCCGGTCCGGCGGCCCCGGCGGTCACCGGGGCGGCCGTGAGGGCGCCGGTCCCCGCCGCGGTCGCGCCGCCCGGCGCCGCCAGCGCCGGCGCGGCGTCCATGGCGACCGCGCCGGCCGAGGCGGTCAGGGTGAGCGCGAAACCGCCGACGGAAAGGCGAAAAAGGCGCGACGAACTAGGGTTCTGCAGGGTGGTAGACAGGATTTCTCCTTGGGACTTCCACTGACGCCTACCGGGTTAGCTGACGGATTCGGGCGGGGAAGACGCCCTACGGCATAACACGATGCCGATTCACCCCTGGCATTCTTCGAATGCCTGTTGGTTCCCCGGTTCCATGCCTCCTGGCTGCATGGATTCGGCAGGCCACAGCGGTTTTCAGACCTCGCGTGGCCGACTGGATATTCATCTGGAGGGCGGCCTCCGGGGGCCGCTGCATTGCGACGGCATGGCTTGCTCGCCGCGACGCCAGAAGGTACCCCGATCCCCAAACTTCGGCAAAGGCACTACCCCGTTCGAAGATCGGGGAGGCTCTTCCCTCTTTTCATAACCGCTGGATAACGGGGAGTCCACCACCCCGATATGACGCTCGTCACATTTGGAGGTTCGCTGTCCGAACGTTGTCACTTCTGTAACTCCAGTCACAGTGGTGATGATCTTCACGGAATCCCGGGGAGCCGCCGCCCGGCGGGACCGGTTCGCCCGACGCCAGGGCACGGGACGGACCGGTCCCGCCGGACCGGCAGCCCTCGGAGATCGCCGACAAAAAACCGACAAAGAGATATAAACTTCACGGAAAGGCGGGTGAGGTATCGCGGGCGTATCCGAAATCGCATACGCCACCGCAACGGCCCTGCGGCTCCGATGGGGACATGAACCGGAGTGCATCCCTGTCGTCACCGCCCCGCCGCGTCCGCAGGACCGGGCTCGCCGGCCTGGCGGTCCTCGGCCTGGCGGGCGTGGTGTTCACCGTGCGGCGGCCGCTGCTGATGTCCGCCCCGGCGTGCTTCGCCGGCCGGTGGCACGGCTGCTTCGACACGTTCAACGGCGTGCTGCTCATGACGCTGGTCGCGCTGCCGCCGGCCGCCCTGGTGGCGTGGGCTCTGGCGCGCCGCCGGCGTGCCGCGGGCGCCGCGTCGGCGTGGCGGACGTCGCTGGCCGAGGTGGGCATGGTCCACGGGACGGCGCCGTTCGTCTGGATGACCATGATGCCGGGTCCGGGAGCCGGAACCGCCCCCGGCCGGGTGAGCCTGATCCCGCTGCGGGACCTGGTCACGATGGGGCCGCTCGGCGTCGGCGGCAACCTGCTGGTCTTCGCGGCGCTGGGGTTCTTCGCTCCGGTGCGGTTCGCGGCGCTGGCGTCCGCGCCGCGGGTCCTGGCGCTCGGGGCGGGCTGCTCGGTCCTGGTCGAGACCGCGCAGTACGCCCTGCGGCTGGACCGGGTGTCCTCGGTGGACGACGTGCTGCTCAACGCCGCCGGCGCCGTGCTCGCCGCACTGGCGTCGCGCCGCTGGTGGCGCACCGCGACGGAGGCTCCGCCGGCCCGGCCCCGCCCCGCGCCGGCACCGGCGGACTGAGCCGCGTCCCCGAGGTGCCCGCGCCCTCGCATACCCCGGCGATACATCGTGCCGCCTAAGCTCCGGGCATGCGCGTACTGATCGTGGAGGACGAGCCCTACCTGGCCGAAGCCGTCCGTGACGGTCTGCGGCTGGAGGCGATCGCCGCCGACATCGCCGGCGACGGCGACTCCGCCCTGGAACTGCTCAGCGTCAACTCCTACGACCTCGCGGTCCTCGACCGCGACATCCCCGGCCCCTCAGGGGACGAGGTCGCCCGGCGCATCGTCGCCTCCGGCAGCGGCATCCCGATCCTCATGCTCACCGCCGCCGACCGGATCGACGACAAGGCCTCCGGGTTCGGGCTCGGCGCCGACGACTACCTCACCAAACCGTTCGACCTGCGGGAGCTCGTCCTGCGGCTGAGGGCGCTCGACCGCAGACGCGCGCACGCCCGGCCCCCGGTCAGGGAGATCGCGGGTCTGCGGGTCGACCCCTTCCGCCGGGAGGTCTTCCGGGACGGGCGCTACGTCGCGCTCACCCGCAAGCAGTTCGCCGTGCTCGAGGTCCTCGTCGCCGCCGAGGGCGGCGTCGTCAGCGCCGAAGAGCTGCTGGAGCGGGCCTGGGACGCCAACGCCGACCCCTTCACCAACGCCGTCCGCATCACCGTCTCCGCACTGCGCAAACGGCTCGGCGAGCCATGGCTCATCGCCACGGTCCCCGGCGTCGGCTACCGGATCGACACCGGGGCCGGCGCAGGCGCCGGCCCCGCCCGCCCCGGCGGCACCCCGTGAAAAGGCGTCCGGGACCCAGCGCCCGGCTGAGGCTCACCCTCAGCTACGCCGGATTCCTCCTGCTCGCCGGAGCTCTCCTGCTGGCCGTGGTATGGGTGTTCCTGCTGCGTTACGTGCCCGACGGCGCGCTCATGACCGGGCTGGAGGGCGGCCGGCCCGGCGCGCCGCTCCCGAGGTTCGCGCCCAACCGCACCGACCTGCAGCGCGCCTTCGCCCCCCGCGCGGCCCAGGCCCTGGCCTTCCTGCTGGCGTTCGGCCTGCTGGGCGGATGGATCCTCGCCGGTCGGATGCTCGCGCCCCTCACGCAGATCACGGATGCGGCCCGGATGACCGCCGACGGGTCGCTGTCCCACCGGATCCGCATGAAAGGCCGCCAGGACGAGTTCCGTGAGCTCTCCGACGCGTTCGACGCGATGCTCGAACGGCTCGAGTCCCACGTCGCCGAGCAGCAGAGGTTCGCCGCGAACGCCTCCCACGAACTGCGCACCCCGCTGGCGATCTCGCGGACGCTCCTCGACGTCGCCCGCAAGGACCCCGCGCGGGACCGGGACGAACTCATCGAGCGCCTGCACGCCGTCAACCAGCGGGCGATCGACCTCACCGACGCCCTCCTGCTGCTCAGCCGCGGCGACCGCGCGGACTTCACCCGCCAGGACGTCGACCTGTCCCTCCTCGCCGAAGAGGCCGCCGAGACGCTGCTCCCCCTCGCCGAACAGCGCCGGATCACGCTGGACGTCACCGGCGGGGCGGCCCGGACCAGCGGCTCCGCCGAGCTCCTGCTGCGGATGGTGACGAACCTGGTCCAGAACGCCATCGTCCACAACCTCCCCGTCGGCGGCACCGTGACGGTCCACACCGAGGAGCACGGCGACGCGAGCGTGCTCCGGGTCGGGAACACGGGCCGCCGGCTCCCACCGGAACGGGTACCGGCCCTCACCGAGCCCTTCCAGCGCGGAACGGAGCGCGTGCGCACCGACGGGCACGCCGGCGTCGGACTCGGCCTGGCCATCGTGCACAGCGTCGTCCGCGCCCACGACGGGACCCTCGGCCTCGTCGCCCGCCCCGGCGGCGGTCTCCTCGTCACGGTGCGGCTTCCCCGCACGCCGTAGGCGTCACGGTGCGGCCTCCCGCACGCCGCAGGCGTCCTCCCGAGCGGCGCGCCGCGCGGGGCCGGAGCCGCTCCCCGGCGATCGGCCGGACGCCGGAGCCGGGCGCCGGGGCGGCCCGGAGCGCCGCGCGGGCCTCAGGGGCGGACGGCGCCCACCAGGCGGCGGCCGTAGGACGAGAGCGTGACGACCTTGACGACGTCGCCGGTCTGCGGGGCGTGGACGATCTGGCCGTTGCCGACGTAGATGCTCACGTGCCCCAGCCCCTCGCTGAAGATCAGGTCGCCCGGCTGGAGGGCGTCCAGGGAGACCCTCCGGCTCGCGCCCCAGCTCCACTGCTCCCAGGTCGTCCGGGGCAGGCTGACCCCCGCGGCCCGCCAGGCCCCCTGGGTCAGCCCGGAGCAGTCCCAGGCGCCGGGGCCCGTGCCGCCGTACCGGTACGGCTTGCCGACCTGGGCGAAGGCGAACTCCAGGACCTTGCGGGCGTTGCCCGAGGCCGGCCCGGTGTACTGGATGCCGGGGCTGTTCGGGTCACCCGTGCGGTAGGCGCCGAGCTCGCGCAGGAGCTTGATCTGCTCCTTGACCATCCTGTCGGCCTTGGCCTTCTGCTCCGCCAGCTCGTCACGCGAGGCGTCGGCCTCCGCCAGGGCCTTCTTGGCCTTGTCCCGGTCGGCCCGCAGGCTCTCGGTGGCCTCGTCGAAGGCCCTCAGGGACTGGGCCCTCAGCGCCGACATCTGGTCCATCCTGGCCATGCCGCTCAGCAGGGCGCCCGGGTCGGACCGGGCGATCAGGCCCTCCCAGCCCGTCGCGGCGCCCAGCTGGTAGTTGCTGACGGCCATCGTGACGAGCTCCTCGCGCAGCCCGGCGACCTTCCGGCTCTGCCGCTTCAGGTCGTCGTTGAGCGTCTGGTAGCGCTTGCGGGCCTTCTTCCACTTCTCGCCCGCCTGGTTGTACTTCTCGACGATCAGGTCGGCCTGCTCGTTGAGCTTCTTCAGCTTCTTCCTGGCCTCGGCGATCGTCGGCTTCGGCTCGGCGAGCGCGTCGCCGCCCGGCAGCACCGGCAGCAGGAGCGCCGCGAGCGCCAGCCCTGCCGCGACAGGTGCCCGCCCATGGATTCTCGGCATGCCCGCCCAGGCCACTACTACGCCCTCCCGCCGTAAAGACCTGGGGCGAATAGTACAGAATCGGTAAGGTACGGCTCACCTTTTCGTCTGGTTCGCAGCCCTTCCGAGACCCGGAGCCGGCGTCCCCGGGCCGTCCGGACGCGCCGGGGCCGCTCAGGCCCGCCCGAGGCGCTTCAGCAGCAGCGCGGCGGGAACCGGGCGCGCGCCCATCCGCCGGACGGACTCGGCCACCTCCCGGTCGGAGGAGACCACCGCGAGGGCGCGGCCCGCGGGTTCGGCGCGGACCAGCTGGCGGATCAGGTCGTCGGCGATCTGGCCGGGCGCGCTGAACAGCACCCGGACCCCGCGCGGCGCCGAGACCGGGACCGGGCCGTCCAGCTCCGCGCCGTCGAAGACGCAGGTCAGCTCGGTACGGGTCTGCGCGTACAGCGCGCCGAGCCCGGTGAGCAGGCGGTTGCGCTGGTCGGCGAGGGTGAGCGTGCCGTACCCGGCCTTGGTGACGTTGTAGCCGTCCACGATCAGGTGGATCTGCGGCAGCGCCAGCAGCTGGTCGAGCAGGGCGGGGTCGTCGTCGGCGAGCGCCCGGGCCGGCACCGCCCGCACCCCGGGCCTGCCGGGGGAGACCGAGGCGACGGAGTCCGCCGGCCGGTTGATGTTCGACGGCAGGGCCAGCTCCCGGCGGAGCCCGGCCGCCGCGTCGGCGAGCGCGTCCAGCAGCACGCGGACCCGGGTGTCCTCCACGCTGCGGCCCTCCCGGGCGGCCCGGCGGGCGGCCTCCAGCTGGCGCTCGGAGTCGGCCAGCCGCTCCCGCAGCCGGCGCAGCTCGCTCTCCCCGGCGCTGCCCGCCGCCGCCGCGGCGCTCTGGGCCTGGAGCGCGGCCTGCTCCATCTCGGCCGCGCGCGTCTCGGCGGCCCTGGCCCGCTCGCGCGCGGAGTGCAGCTTGTGCCGGAGGTCGGAGACCTCCGCCCGGGCGGCCTTGAGCTGCTCACGCAGCCGGTCGGTCTCCTCCTTGGCCGCGGCCTTCTGCGCGGCCAGCTGCTCGCGCAGCCGGGTGAGCGCCTGCTCCTGGGCGGAGCCCTCCGCGACGGCCGCCGACCGCTCCAGGTCGGTGCGGGCCGCCTCCACCATGTCCACCCACCCGGGCGGCCGGGTCAGATAGGCGGCGGCCGCCACCAGCACCGGCTCGGCCGCCGGCGGCACGGTCCCCTCGGCCAGGGCGGCGGCCAGCTCGGGCATGCCGGTGGACAGCACCTCGGCGACGGCCTCGCGGAACTCCTTGTCCGCCTCCAGCTGCGCGGCGATCTGCGTGCCGCCCAGCCGGGCCCGCTTGCGCGGCTCGAACTTGGCGATGGTGCGCAGCGGCGGCGGCACATCGGCCGCGGGCATGGCGCCGAGGACCTGCGCCGCCATCTCCACGACGTGTAAGCGGACCTGCTCGGGCAGCGGACGAGACAGGCCCTCTCCGGCTGAACTCATCACGGCCCCTGTCGGATTGGTCTATCCGTCAAGAGTACGGCCCTCGCGACACGGCGTGACACCGCGGCCCGGACCGCCGGGGCCGGGGGCGCGAGCCGAATGTCGGTAGGGGCTCCTATGGTCGTGACCGTGGAACATGCCGTGCAGGGGACGCTGGACGAGCTGGGCACCCCGCTCAGCCAGATCACGTTCGTGGTCTTCGACCTGGAGACCACGGGCGTCTCGGCGGGCGAGCACGCGATCACCGAGATCGGTGCGGTCAAGGTCCGGGGCGGGCAGGTGCTGGGCGAGTTCACCACCCTGGTGAACCCCGGCACGCCGATCCCGCCGTTCATCTCGGTGCTGACCGGCATCACCGACGCCATGGTCGCGCAGGCCCCCCGGATCGAGTCCGTGCTCCCGGCCTTCCTGGCGTTCGCCGAGGGCGCCACCCTGGTGGCGCACAACGCCGGCTTCGACGTGGGGTTCGTCAAGGCCGCCTGCGCCGCGCACGGATACCCGCCGCCCGCCCATCCCGTCCTCGACACCGTCGCCCTCGCCCGCAGGCTGCTGACCCGCGACGAGGCGCCCAACTGCAAGCTGGCCACGCTGGCCCGGCTCTTCAGCTCCACCGAGCCCTGCCACCGCGCCCTGTCCGACGCCCGCGCCACCGTGGACGTGCTGCACGCGCTGATCGAGCGGGCCGGCTCCTTCGGCGTGCACACCCTGGAGGAGCTGAAGGGCTTCACCCGCGCGCCCACGCCGGAGCAGCGCCGCAAGCGGCACCTGGCCGAGGCGGTTCCCTCCGCGCCGGGCGTCTACGTCTTCGAGGACGAGCGCGGCGACCCGCTCTACGTCGGCAAGAGCGTCAACCTCCGCACCCGGGTGCGCGGTTACTTCACCGCGAGCGAGACCCGCCCCCGGATCCGGGAGATGGTCGGCATCGCCGCCCGGGTCCGGCCGATCGTCTGCGCGACCCCGCTGGAGGCCGAGGTCAGGGAGCTGCGGCTGATCGGCTCGGCCAAGCCCCGCTACAACCGCAGGTCCCGCTTCCCGGAGAAGGTCGTCTGGCTCAAGCTCACCGACGAGCCCTTCCCCCGCCTGTCGATCGTCCGCGAGGTCAAGGACGACCGGGCCGCCTACCTCGGCCCCTTCGCCAGCACCCGCGCCGCCGACGACGCCCGCGCCGCGCTGCACGAGGCGGTGCCGCTGCGGCGGTGCACCGACCGGATCTCCCCGCGCCGGGGCCGCCCGGCCTGCGCGCTGGCCGGGATCGGCAGGTGCGGCGCCCCGTGCGAGGGCCGCCAGAGCCCCGAGGAGTACGCCCGGCACGTCGAGGCCGCCCGCCGCGCCATGGAGGTGGACGCCGGCCCGGTGTTCGCCGCGGTCGAGGCCAGGATGGCGCGGTTGGCCGCGGAGCAGCGCTACGAGGAGGCCGCCGCCGACCGGGACCGCCTCGCCGCCTATGTCCGCGCCTCGGCCCGCATGCAGCGCCTGCGGGCGCTGACCTCGATCCCCCAGCTGGTCGCGGCGGCCCCGTCCGCCGCCGGCGGCTGGGAGGTCCACGTCGTCCGGCACGGCCGCCTGGCCGCGGCCGGGGTGATGCCGCGGGGCGCCCACCCCGCGCCGTTCACGGCGGCGCTGGTCGCCACCGCCGAGACCGTGGTGCCGGGCCCCGGTCCCACCCCCGCGGCCGGCGCGGAGGAGACCGAGTGCGTGCTGCGCTGGCTGGAGGGCCCAGGCGTGCGGCTGGTGGAGCTCGTCGAGGCCCCGCCCGGCGCTCCGGACGGCACCCCGCCCGGCGCGGGGCGCGGCTGGAGCATGCCGGTCACGGGCTCGGCCCGGCTGCTGGAGCGGATCGACCGCGCCCACCGGGCGCAGGAGTCCTCCGGGGAGCCGCACCGGCGGCGCGAGGGCCGCCCGCTCCGCTGATACCTTCGGCATCAGACAAGCCGCACTCAATGAGGAGGAAGCTCGTGGTCACCGCGATCGTGCACATCAACGCCGAGGTCGACCGGATCCCCGAGGTCGCCCAGGCGATCGCCGGGATCGACGGGGTGAGCGAGGTCTACTCCATCACCGGCGAGTACGACCTGATGGCCATGGTCCGCGTCGCGGCCTACGAGGAGATCGCCGAGGTCATCCCGGGCCGGATCAACAAGGTGCCCGGGGTGCTGCACACCGAGACGCACATCGCCTTCCGCGCCTACTCCCGGCACGACCTCGACGCCGCGTTCTCCATCGGCCTCAGCGAGGCCGACTGACCGCGGCCCAGGGTGGGAAGGGCCCGCGCGCCTCCGGCGTGGGCAGCCGGGCCCGCAACTCGAACCCCCCCTCCGCCAGCGGCGCCGTCTCCAGCGTCCCGCCGAACAGCGTGACGCGCTCCCGGATGCCGACCAGGCCGCCTCCCGCGGTCACCGTGGCCGCGGCCCGCCCGTCGTCGCGGACCAGCACGTCCAGGAAGCCCGGCCGCCAGCGCAGCGTGACATGGGCCGAGCGGGCTCCGGCGTGCCGCAGGGTGTTGCCCAGAGCCTCCTGGACGATCCGGTAGGCCGACAGCTCCAGCGCCGGGCCGATCTCGACGGGCCTGCCGTCCTCGACCACGTCCACCGCCAGGCCCTCGGTGCGGACCCGGGCCAGCAGATCGGACAGGTCGGACAGCCTCGGCTGGGGCGCCCTGGTCCGCACCTCGCCGTCGGCGCTCAGCAGGCCCAGCACCCGCTGCAGCTCGGTGAGCGCCTGCCGGCCGGACTCCTCGGCCGCCCGGAGGGTCTCCCTGGCCCGCTCCGGGTCCCTGTCCATGATCATCCGTCCGGCGCCGACGCCGAGCGTCATCATGCTGATCCCGTGGGCGACCACGTCGTGCAGCTCACGGGCGATCCGGGCCCGCTCCCCGGCCAGGGCGGCGCGGGCCAGCGCGTCCCGCTGCCCGGCGGACTCGGCCTGCTCGGCCCGGAGCCTGTCGGCCAGGCGCCTGCGGTCGCGGGTGAGCCACACCACCGCCGCGGCCAGGCAGGCCGTCGCGGCCCAGAGCACGAGCTCGGTCATCTCGGCTCCCCGGGTGCGGAGGTCTCGGGCCCGCGCGAGCGGGCCGGCTGGTCGGCACGGCGCATGACGGCAATGTAGGAGCCCCTCCGTCCGGGCGGCGTCCCCTCACAGGGGGATCTCCCCTCCACCTGCGAGAGGACCGTCCCGGTCCGGCCGGGGCGGCACCCGGCGCGCCGCGCGGCGCCGCCCCCCGGGGCGGGCCGCCGGGGCGGCACCGCCGCCGTCAGCGGTCCGGCCTCAGAGAGCCGCTGACCTCGATCCAGCGGTCGAGGGTGGCGGCGGCGGCACCGGAGTCCACGGCCTCGGCCGCCCGCGCGTGGGCCGCGGCCATCGCGGCGTCCAGGTCGTCGCCCGCGCCGTCGAGCGCGACCAGGGCCGCGGCCGCGTTGAGCAGCACCGCGTCGCGGACCGGGCCGGTCCTCCCGTCGAGGAGGTCGCGCACGGCCTGGGCGTTGTAGGCCACGTCGCCGCCGCGCAGCGCGTCCGCGGGCGCCCGGGGGATGCCGAGCGCCGCCGGGTCGAAGACGGTCTGCACGGCGGTGCCCTCGCGCACCACCCAGACCGTGGAGGTGGTGGTGATGGTGAGCTCGTCGAGGCCGTCGTCGCCCCGGAACACCAGGGCCGAGACGCCCCGCTCGGCGAACACGCCGGCGATGACGGGCAGCATGCGCGCGTCGTAGACGCCGATCGCCTGAGCGGCCGGGCGGGCGGGGTTGGTCAGCGGGCCGAGGAAGTTGAAGACCGTCGGCACCCCGATCTCCTTGCGCGTCGGGCCGGCGAAGCGGAGCGCGGGGTGGTAGACCGGCGCGAAGCAGAAGGCGATGCCCGCCTCCGTCGCGACCCGGGCGGTGCTCGCCGGGGGCAGGTCGAGCACGATGCCGAGGTGCTCCAGCACGTCGGCGGCGCCGCAGGAGGAGGAGGCGGCCCGGTTGCCGTGCTTGACGACCCGCGCGCCCGCCGCGGCCGCCACGATCGCCGCCATGGTCGAGACGTTCACCGTGTGGGCGCGGTCGCCGCCGGTGCCGACGATGTCGACCACCGGCCCCTCGACCTTCAGCGGGGTGGCCAGGTCCAGCATCGTGCGGGCCAGGCCGGTCACCTCCGCGACCGTCTCCCCCTTGGCGCGCAGCGCCACGACGAAGGCGGCGATCTGCGAGGGCGTCGCCGAGCCGGACATGATCTCGTACATCGCCCAGGCGGTCTCGTCCGCCGTCAGGTGCTCGCCCGCGAGCAGGGCCGACAGCAGCGCGGGCCAGGTCGTACGCGCGTCCATGGGGATCTCCAGAGGTGGTCTACCGGTCTTCGAACGGCGATGGGTGCGTCGGCGTCTCCGGCGTCCGCGCGGCGGTGCCCCCGGGGCGTCCGGGCTTGCCGGCCCCGCACGGTGGCGCCGCGGCGGTGCCGCGGTGGTGGCGCGGTGGTGGCACCGCGGCGGTGGCGCGGCTAGCGCGCGGTCAGCCGGGTGGACAGGCGGCGGCGCATCAGGTCGGCGACGGTCTCGGCCAGGACCACGGGGTCGATCGGCTGGGACACGACGGCCTCGGCGCGGGACCACTCGGCCAGCCAGCGGTCGTCGCGGCGGGCGATCAGCAGGCAGATCGGCGGGCAGTCGTGCACCTCGTCCTTGGCCTGGCGGGCGACGCCCATGCCGCCGGCCGGCTTGGCCTCCCCGTCGAGCACCGCGACGTCGATCTCGCCCGAGTCGAAATGCTGGACGACCTTCGCGTGGGTGGCGCACTCCACGATCTCCACGAGGGGCACGTCGGCGGCGGGGCGGCGGCCGATCGCCTCGCGCACCTTCTCACGGGTGGCTGCGTCGTCGCTGTAGACGAGGACCCTCATCTTGTCGTCGGTGCTCACGGTCGCGCTCACTATCCCTTGTCGATGTATGGTCACCTGGGATGCTACCGGTCGCCCGGCACGGAGACCCAGCGTGGAGAGCCCGACGCGCGAATTGCCCCTTGAGTCCTGATTAAAGGGATGTTTGCCCCGCCTACCGGGGGGTCGTGCGGCGACCCGACCGGTGGAGCCGCAATAATGCTGCCCGTGGCGACAGCATCCGCAATCTCAACGAAGACGACAGCACACTCGTCCAGCAGACCTGACCTGGTCAGCGTCGGGACGATCGTCTGGCTGTCCTCCGAGCTCATGTTCTTCGCGGCGCTGTTCGCGATGTACTTCACCATCCGGTCGGTGAGCATCGGCCAGGGCCTGCCCTGGCCCGAGGCTCACCTGAACGTCCCGTTCTCGTTGGCCAACACGATCATCCTGGTCCTGTCCAGTGTGACCTGCCAGCTGGGTGTCTGGGCCGCCGAGAAGGGCCAGGTCGCCAAGCTGCGCTTCTGGTACATCGTCACCTTCCTGATGGGCGCCGTGTTCGTCGTCGGGCAGCTGTACGAGTACAGCCAGCTGGTCCACGAGGGGCACACCGTGTCGCACTCCGCGTACGACTCGGTGTTCTACCTGACCACGGGCTTCCACGGCCTCCACGTGACCGGTGGACTGATCGCGTTCCTGTTCATGCTGGGACGCACGTACGCCGCGAAGCGCTTCACCCGTGAGCAGGCGACCAGCGCGATCGTCGTGTCCTACTACTGGCACTTCGTCGACGTGGTCTGGATCGGCCTCTTCGTGACCATCTATGGCATCCATTAAGGAATCGGGGATCGTGTGAATAGGATCACCGCCGGACGGCGGCGTCCCCTCGCGAGATACGCCGTCCTGCTTCTGGCCTTGGGGCTGCTGGGGTTCACCTACACCCTGGCGGCCCCGACGAGCGATCGGGCCGACGCGGCCATCGCGTCCGGCAGGGCCGACGACGTGGCGGAGGGCAAGAAGCTCTTCGAGCAGAGCTGCTCCAGCTGCCACGGCCTCAACGCCGAGGGCGTCGAGGACCGCGGCCCGAGCCTCGTCGGCGTGGGTGCCGCGGCCGTGGACTTCCAGGTGAGCAGCGGCCGCATGCCCCTGTCCAACCCCGGAGCGCAGGCCCCGCGCAAGGACCCGGCCCCGTGGGTGAACGAGGACACCGTCCGGCAGCTGGCGGCCTACGTCCAGTCCCTCGGCGGCGGCCCGACCGTCCCGACGGCCGACCAGGTCGACCCCGCCAAGGGCGACCCGGCCAAGGGCGGCGAGCTGTTCCGCGCGAACTGCATCCAGTGCCACAACTTCACCGGCGAGGGCGGCGCCCTGACCCAGGGCAAGTACGCGCCTCCGCTGTACCCGGCCAGCCCGACGCAGATCTACGAGGCCATGATCACCGGCCCGCAGGCCATGCCGGTCTTCAACGACAGCATCATCACCCCCGAGCAGAAGCGGGACATGATCGCCTACATCGTGGGCGTGCGTGAGCAGAGGGACCCGGGCGGCGCCGACCTCGGCCGCATCGGCCCGGTCACCGAGGGTCTGGTCGCCTGGATCGTGGGCATCAGCCTGCTCTGTCTCGCCGCTATCTGGATCACCGCGAAGAGGCGACAGGCCCAATGACAGACAACAACCACGACATCGAGCAGCCGGACGAGCGCGTTCCCAAGCGCGTCATCGGCACCCCTTCGCTCCACGCCACGGGCACCCCCCTGCTCGGCGCCGAGGAGCAGGCCGGGCCCGCGCCGGTCCCCGGCGTGGACCAGCAGGACCCGGCGACGGCGAAGAAGGGCGAGCGGATCGCCGCCCTCTGCTTCACCATCGCGTTCCTGGCCGGCATCGCGTTCATCGTCTTCTACGTGATGTTCCAGGTCGGCGACCTGAACAGCGCCGCGGTCTCGAACCGGGCCCTGGGCGCGTCGCTCGCCGTGGCGCTGCTGGCTCTGGCCTCGGGCATGGTCGTGTGGGTCCGCATGGTCATGCCCAAGTACAAGCTCGTCCAGGAGCGCCACGCGATGGCCTCCGACGCCGAGACGCGGGGCTACGTCAAGGAGACCTTCCTGCAGGGCGCGGCCGAGAGCGGCATCACCAAGCGGCCGCTGCTGCGCCGTACGCTGCTGGCCGCCGCGGCGCCGCTGGGCCTGGCCCCGCTGGTGCTGCTGAAGGACCTCGGCCCGCACGAGTACTCCGACTTCCCCAAGAAGCTGCGGCACACGGTCTGGGGCGAGAAGACCAAGGAGGGCAAGCCGCGCAGGCTCGTCGTCGAGGGGACCGGCGCGCCGATCCGCGCGGCGGACTTCAACTCCCCCGGCGGCATCCTGTCGGTCGTCCCCGAGGGCTACGAGCACGATCTGAACGAGCTGGCCAAGTCCACGCTGATCCTGATCAAGTTCCGGCCCGAGGAGCTCAAATCCGGCACCAACCGCAATTGGGCCCCGGACGGAATCGTCGCGTACTCTAAGATCTGTACTCACGTAGGCTGCCCCGCTGCGCTGTACGAACAGACCACACATCACATCCTCTGCCCGTGTCACCAGTCGACGTTCGACGCAGCCGACGGCGCCAAGGTCGTCTTCGGTCCGGCCGCCCGGCCGCTGCCGCAGCTGCCCATCGCGGTGGACAGCGAGGGCTACCTCGTGGCCACCGCCGACTTCCCGGTCCCGCCGGGGCCGAGCTTCTGGGAACGCGGTGACGCCGAGGCCGAGGCCCGCGAGAAGGGAGGCCAGCCGTGAGCACCGGAGAGGTCGCCAAGCCCATCGCCGGCACCAGCTCGTTCCTCGACGACCGGCTGGGCGCGGGAAACTTCATGCGGCGGAACCTCCGCAAGGTCTTCCCGGACCACTGGTCGTTCCTGCTGGGTGAGATCGCGCTCTACTCGTTCATCATCCTGCTCCTGACCGGCACGTTCCTGACGTTCTTCTTCAAGCCGAGCATGGAGCACGTGACCTACATGGGCTCCTACGACCCGCTGCGGGGCGTGGGAATGTCCGCGGCGTACGCCTCGGCGCTGGAGATCAGCTTCGACGTCCGCGGCGGCCTGCTCATGCGGCAGATGCACCACTGGGCGGCGCTGCTGTTCGTGGCCGGCATGATGGTCCACATGCTCCGCGTGTTCTTCACCGGGGCGTACCGCAAGCCGCGCGAGCTGAACTGGCTGATCGGCGTGCTGCTGCTGACCCTGGCGCTGGCCGAGGGCCTGACCGGCTACTCCCTCCCCGACGACCTGCTCTCCGGCGCCGGTCTGCGGATCACCGAGGGTGTGGCCATCTCGCTGCCGCTGGTCGGCACCTGGATCACGTTCTTCCTGTTCGGCGGCGAGTACCCGGGCGAGGACGTCATCTCCCGGTTCTACTCGCTGCACATCCTGCTCATCCCGGGCATCCTGCTGGCTCTCATCACGGCCCACATGATCCTCATGTGGGTGCAGAAGCACACGCAGATGCCGGGCAAGGGCCGGACGAACAACAACGTGGTGGGCGCGCCGTTCTACCCGGCCTTCATGGTCAAGGCCGGCGCCTACTTCATGTTCACCTTCGGCGTCATCGCCGGTCTGGGCGCCTTCGCGCAGATCAACCCGATCTGGCTGTTCGGCCCCTACACGCCGGCGGACATCTCGGCGGGTTCGCAGCCCGACTTCTACATGGGCTTCCTGGAGGGCGCGCTCCGCCTGATGCCCTCGTGGGAGATCAACCTCTTCGGCACGGGCGGCGGCACGATCCCGCTCAGCGTGATCATCCCGGCGCTGGTCCCGATGGGCATCATCATGACGGGCCTGGCGCTGTACCCGTTCGCCGAGCGGTGGATCACGGGTGACAACCGCGAGCACCACGTCGCGGACCGTCCCCGCAACAACCCGCACCGCACCGCGATCGGCATCTCCGCCATCACGTTCTACGGCGTGCTGTGGCTGCTGGGCGCCAACGACGAGCTCTCCTGGACCTTCCACGTCTCGCTGAACTGGACGACCTACATCGGCCGGGTCCTGGTCTTCGTGGCCCCGGTGATCGCCTACGCGATCACCTACCGGGTCTGCCTCGGCCTGCAGCGCAAGGACGCGGCGATCATCGGGCACGGCGTGGAGTCGGGCGTCATCAAGCGCCTGCCCCACGGCGAGTACATCGAGGTCCACGCGCCGCTGGCGGACGACATCGAGGCCCACCTGCGGGGCAAGGAGGCCGTGCCGACCCTTCCCGGGGCCGGGGCGGCGCTCGAGACCGGCCCCGACGGGGTCCCGCCGAAGAGCCTGCGCGGCCCGGTCGGCAGGCTCCGGGCGAAGATGAGCACCGCCTACGGCGGCGAGAAGATCCCGCTGGACGAGGGCCACGGCCACGGTCACGACGACCACGCGGCCATCGGCGCCGGCGGGGACGGCGAGTCCACCACCCGCTGAGGACCGGCAGGACGGTGACGAGAGGCCCGGGCGGATCATCCGCCCGGGCCTCTGCCGTTCTCCCGTTCCCCCGGAAGTTGCCGTTCTCCCGGAAGTTCCTCGTGGACGCCGCTCGCTCGCTCCCGGAAGTCCTCGGGCCCCCGGCTCACTGGCCCCCGGAGCGCCCGAGGGGCTCGGTGGTGAAGCCCTTGAGCGCGCTCCACCTGGTCCACTGCCGCCAGTCCTCCTGCCAGTGCCCCCAGCCGTTGGTGGGCTCCAGTCGGCGCGGCGAGCCGGTGATGATGATCGGGTCGCCGATCAGGGTGTTGTCGATGAACCAGCGCGCGTTGGCCGGACTGATGTTGACGCAGCCGTGGCTCACGTTGGCGCGGCCCTGGGAGCCGACCGACCAGGGGGCGCTGTGCACGTACTCGCCGCTGTTGGAGATGCGGACGGTGTTGTAGACGGTCTTGCGGTAGTAGCCCGGCTGGCCGGGGGCGATGCCCGGGGAGATCATGATGGTCACCGGCTCGCGGGACATGGCCAGGTGGATGCCGCTGGTCGTGTGGTACTTCCAGACTCCGCCCTGGCCCGCGCTCATCGGGATCCGCCGGACGGTCTCGCCGTCGCGCCGGACCGTCAGCTGGTGGGTGTGGACGCTGCCCTTGGTGATCTGGGAGCGGCCGATCCTGAAGTCGAGGACGTGGTTGCGCCTGCCGTACAGGCCCTTGCCGCCGCGCACGCCCGACAGGCGGGCCTCCAGCCGGACCCGGGTGCCCGCGGGCCAGAACCTCTTCGGCCGGAAGTGCACGGTCCGGTCGTCGAACCAGTGCCAGGCGCCGTGGACGGGCTTGGAGGTCCGGAGCACGAGGTTCCGCTCGACGGAGAGGCGGTCGGAGATGTCGTGGTCAAAAGTGATCATGATGGGCATGCCGACGCCCACGGTGAGCCCGGTGTAGTCCTTGTGCGGCAGGAGGCTCTGCACGGCGAAGCCCTGCTCGGCCCGCACGGTGGTGAAGGAGCTGCTGAAGTCGCCGGTGCCGCCGGCCTCGTCCGCCACCACCGCCGTGACCTCGTAGACGGTCCCGGGCGCGGCCGTCCCCCGGCTCCGCCACTGGGTGCGGTCGGCGCTCAGCACGCCCGTCAGCGTCCCCCTGGCGCCCTTGACCGCCCGCACCGCGACCTTCTTGAGGGTGCCGTTCCTGACGCCGACCAGGACGGTCGTGTCGGTCGGCACGCCGGTGCTCCCGTCGGCGGGTGTCACCATGACGACCGGGTCCTCACGTACGGCCTGCGTGACCGCGCCCGCCTGCCCGGCCCCGCCCGGGGGATCCGTCGCCCCGGTGCCGCTCGCGGCCGCGACGCCCATCGGGCACGCCGCAACCAGCGCCAGGGCCAGCACCCCCGGCGCACGGGTCGAACCACGGATCGCCTGCCCCACGTGAACTCCCTCGTCCCAGCCGTACTCCACCGTTGTGATACCCGGTGCGAACGGCACGGCACGCGGCGTGCATACGCGAGTGATCAACAAGCCCCAAACAAATCCCAAAAAAGCGGACCGCGGAGGGATCCGCGGTCCGCTTCTCACAGGCGCCCGCACCTCCGGACGGGGCCGGGGGTGCGGGCGCGCAGGGGCTCGGCTCAGTGCGAGAAGTTGCCCCGGTAGTACTCGAAGACGAAACCGATCATGGCCATGATGATCGCGAAAACGCCGATCATGAACATCCACCAGCCGACGACCAGGCCCACGGTCGCGAACGCGACGGCCAGGCAGACGAAGAGCGGCCACCAGCTGTGCGGGCTGAAGAAGCCGAGCTCTCCGGCGTCGTCGCTGATCTCGGCCTGCTTGTCGTCCGACGGCTGGTTCCCGATGCGGCGGGCCGTGTACATCAGGTAGTAGCCGATCATGAGGGCGAAGCCCACCGAGATGGCCATCGCCGTCGTGCCGACCGGCTCCTTGGACCAGAACCAGTAGACGACGTCGATCGCGGCGAAGAAGAGGCCGCAGAGGATGAACAACCAGCCCTGAACCTTCATCGGACCTCCTCCAGCTCACGCGGGGCCGGGGCGTGCGGGTGCTTGAGGTCGAACGCGGGGCGCTCGGACCGGATGCGCGGCAGCGAGGTGAAGTTGTGCCGCGGCGGCGGGCAGGACGTGGCCCACTCCAGCGAGTTGCCG
>NZ_BAAAUT010000037.1:0-78768 GCF_039534085.1 Planomonospora alba | reverse complement strand
TCCGTCTCCGGAGCAACCCTTCTAACTTACCCTGACATCCCGTTCGTGTCCAATCAACCGGTTTTCCGGTGGCTCGGACACGGCTGGACGCCGGAGTTCGATGGGTTCTCCCTGGGGCCCGTCCGCCTGATCGGCGCCCGGTTCGCTCCCTGGGCATCGAGAACTTTATGTCGCGTCCCGAGCACCGTCAAATCAGTGCCCCTTCCCGGAACCACAGGTCAGAGCGCCTTCCCGGGGAAGACCCCACCCATCGCTACCGGAACGTTACCGGCCGACGACGAACGCCCCGGCCGGGGGCCGGGGCGTTCACCGTACGGACGGGCGCGGTGGTCAGGCGACCTCGACGGCGCCGAACCTCTTGCCGCGGCGCAGCACCAGGTAGCGGCCGTGCAGCAGGTCGCCGGCGGTCGGCACGTAGGCCTCGTCGGTGACCTTGACGTTGTTGAGGTACGCGCCGCCCTCCTTGACCGCGCGGCGGGCGGCGGACTTGGACTCCACCAGCCCGCTCCCGGCCAGCAGGTCGACGAACGGCACCCCGAGAGCGGACACCTCCATGCGCGGCACCTCCGCCAGGGCCGCCCCCAGCGTCGACGCCGGCAGCTCCTGCAGCGAGCCGCGCCCGAACAGCGCGGCCGAGGCCGCGATCACCGCCGCGCACTCGTCCGCGCCGTGCAGCAGCGTGGTGAGCTCCTCGGCCAGCGCCCGCTGCGCCTCCCGGGCCGCCGGGCGCTCGGCCGCGGCCTTCTCCAGCTCCTCGATCTCCTCGCGGGACCTGAAGCTGTAGATCTTGAGGAACTTCACCACGTCGCGGTCGTCGGCGTTCAGCCAGAACTGGTAGAACGCGTACGGCGTGGTCATCTCCGGGTTGAGCCAGACCGCGCCGCCGGCGGTCTTGCCGAACTTGGTGCCGTCGGCCTTGGTGATCAGCGGCACGGTCAGCGCGTGCACGTGGTTTCCGGTCACCCGGCGGACGAGGTCGGTGCCCGCGGTGATGTTGCCCCACTGGTCGCTGCCGCCGATCTGCAGCGTGCAGCCGTGGCGCCGGTGCAGCTCCAGGTAGTCGTTGGCCTGCAGGATCTGGTAGCTGAACTCGGTGTAGCTGAGACCCTCGCCGTTCAGCCGGGCGGAGACGGACTCCCGGGCGAGCATGCGGTTGACCGGGAAGTGCTTGCCGACGTCGCGCAGGAAGTCGATCGCCGACATGCCCTCGGTCCAGTCGAGGTTGCTGACCAGGACGCCGCCGGACTCGGCGGAGAAGTCGAGGAACTTCTCCAGCTGGCCGCGGATGCGCGCCACCCACTCGGCCACCACCTCGGAGGGGTTGAGCGAGCGCTCCGTGCTGCGGCCGCTCGGGTCGCCGATCAGACCCGTCGCGCCGCCCACCAGGCCGATGACGCGGTGGCCGGCCTTCTGCAGGCGGGCCAGCGTCAGCAGCGGGACCAGGTTGCCGACGTGCAGGGAGGGCGCGGTCGGGTCGAAGCCGCAATAGACCGTGATCGGACCCTCGGCCATCGCCGCCCGCAGGGCGTCGATGTCGGTGGACTGCGCGATCAGGCCGCGCCAGGCGAGGTCATCCAGGATGTCGGTCACGATCTTTGCTTTCCAATGCTCGTAGGGTCGTTACGGCTTCCCGTACAGCCTGCCCGATCCCGGCACCGTTCCGCCACTCGGCACCAGCGTGACGAGCCGGGCGGACGGGACCGGCCGGGCCGGACCCGGGCAGGAGGGGCCGGAGCGGCACTCCGGGGACGCGGCGCGCGTCCGCTCATCCCGTCCCGCGGCCCGCCGGGCCCGCGGCGCCCTTCGGACGGCGCGGGACGTGCACCCGGTAGGGCGAGACGGTGGGGTCGCCGTCGATCCAGAACCGCCAGGGCGTCTCCTTCCCCGACGAGACCCCGGTGCGCGGCCCGGACCTGATCAGGCCGGGCGCGGGCGGCTCCCCCTCCAGCACGGCGAGCGGAGCGGACTCCTCCGGGGCGCAGGCGTCGAGCCCGTTGTGCTCACGGGTGAAGCCGAGCGCCACCGCCAGGCGGGCGGGTCCGCGGGCGAGCTCGCGTCCGGGCACGGTACGGCCGGCGTCCCCGCCGCGGCGGG
Source organism: Planomonospora alba (assembly GCF_039534085.1). Taxonomy (NCBI): domain Bacteria; kingdom Bacillati; phylum Actinomycetota; class Actinomycetes; order Streptosporangiales; family Streptosporangiaceae; genus Planomonospora; species Planomonospora alba. The sequence goes on along the minus strand of NZ_BAAAUT010000037.1, from coordinate 76,674 downwards.
CCAGGGCGACCTCCGCTCCGGCGATCACCTCGCCGGCCCGGAGCAGCACCCCCGATCCCACGCCCTCCGGCAGGCAGACGAGGTTGGCGCAGAAGTGCATGCCGTAGGTGAAGTAGACGTACAGGTGCCCGGGCGGTCCGAACATCACCGCGTTGCGCGGGGTCGGACCGCGGTAGGTGTGGGCCGCGGGATCCTGCCCCGGCAGGCCGTACGCCTCCACCTCGGTCAGGCGGAGCGCGACCGGTCCGTGCACGAGCACCCGCCCCAGCAGGTCGGGGGCGACCTCGGGCGCGGGCCGGTCGAAGAAGTCCCTGGGCAGCGGCGCGGACCCGGTCAGCGGGTGCGCGCCGGAGCCGGGGGCCGCCGCGACCGGCCCAGCGGGCGTCCGCCCGCCGACCCCCTCCGGGACCGCCCCCGGGCGCCCGGCGGACGGACGCCCGCCGGCCCCGTCCGGAGCCGTCAGTCCCCGCTCGCCCATGCGGCCTGCGCGTCGACGGTCTCGCGGAGCGCGACCAGCTGGTCGCGGACCCGGTCGGGGGCGGTGCCTCCATGGGCCTTGCGGGCCGCCAGCGCCCCCGGCACCGACAGGACCTCGCGTGAGTCGGGGGTGAAGTGCGGCGAGACCTTGGCGAGCTCCTCGTCGGTGAGCTCGCCGAAGTCCTTGTCGTTGACCTGGCACCAGACGACCAGGTGCCCGACCGCCTCGTGCGCCTCGCGGAACGGCACGCCCCGGCGGACCAGCAGCTCGGCCAGGTCGGTGGCGAGGGCGAACCCGTCGGGCGCCGACGCCTCCAGCTTGGCGGTGTTGACCCGCATGGTGGCGACCAGGCCGGCCATGGCCGGCAGGACGAGCAGGAGGGTGTCGACGGAGTCGAAGACCGGCTCCTTGTCCTCCTGCAGGTCGCGGTTGTAGGTCAGCGGCAGGCCCTTGAGCGTCGTCAGCAGCGACATGAGGTTGCCGATGAGACGGCCGCTCTTGCCGCGGGCGAGCTCGGCGACGTCCGGGTTCTTCTTCTGCGGCATGATCGACGAGCCGGTGGAGTAGGCGTCGTCCATCTCGATCCAGCGGAACTCCTGCGAGGCCCACAGGACGATCTCCTCGCCCAGCCGCGACAGGTGCGTGCCGATCATCGCCGCGCAGAACAGGAACTCCGCGGCGAAGTCGCGGTCGGCGACCGCGTCCATCGAGTTCGGCGCGGCGGAGTCGAAGCCCAGCTCCGCGGCGACCGTCTGCGGGTCGAGCGGGAGCGAGGAGCCGGCCAGCGCGCCGGAGCCGAGCGGGGAGACGGCCGCGCGCCGGTCCCAGTCGCGCAGCCGGTCGGCGTCCCGGGCGAAGGCGTGCACGTGCGCCAGGAGCTGGTGGCCGAAGGAGACCGGCTGCGCGTGCTGCAGGTGGGTCATGCCGGGGGCCGCCGTCTCGGCGTGCTGCTCGGCCTGGCTCATCAGCGCGGTCTCCAGCTCGACCAGCCGGGAGACGATGAGGCGGACGTGGTCGCGGAGGTAGAGCCTCAGGTCGGTGGCGATCTGGTCGTTGCGGCTGCGGCCTGCGCGGAGCTTGCCGCCGAGCGTGCCCAGCCGCTCCAGCAGGCCGCGCTCCAGCGCGGTGTGCACGTCCTCGTCGGCCACGGTCGGCCGGAACTCGCCCGCCTTGCAGGCCTGCTCCAGGTCGTCCAGGGCGCCGAGCATGCGCTCCAGCTCCTCGGCGGTGAGCAGTCCCGCGCGGTGCAGCACGCGGGCGTGCGCCCGCGAGGCGAGCAGGTCGTACGGCACGAGCCGCCAGTCGAAGTGCACGCTCACCGAGAGCCGGGTCAGCGCGTCGGCCGGGCCTCCCTCGAACCTGCCGCCCCACAGCCGCATCGGCTTGCCACCATCAGTCACCGTCTTCTCCCTCCCAGTTCAATCCGCGACCATAGCCCAATCAGGCCAGTCGGGAGTCCCGGGCGGCCGCGATCTTCGACGGAAGGCTCCACAGCTCGACGAAGCCCTTGGCGAGGGACTGGTCGAAGGTGTCGCCGGTGTCGTAGGTGGCGAGGTTGAAGTCGTACAGGGAGGCCTCGGAGCGCCGGCCGGTGACGGTGGCCCGGCCGCCGTGCAGGGTCATCCGGATCTCGCCGGTGACCTGCTGCTGCACCTCGGCGATGAAGGCGTCCAGGGCCTTCTTCAGCGGGGAGAACCACAGGCCGTCGTAGACGAGCTCGCCCCAGCGCTGGTCCACCGAGCGCTTGAACCGGGCCAGGTCCCGCTCGACGGTGACGTTCTCCAGCTCCATGTGCGCGGTGATCAGCGCGATGGCGCCGGGAGCCTCGTAGACCTCGCGGGACTTGATGCCGACGAGCCGGTCCTCGACCATGTCGAGCCGGCCGACGCCCTGGGCGCCCGCCCGCCGGTTGAGCTCGGCGATGATCTGGAACGGGGTCAGGTGCCGGCCGTCCAGCGCCACCGGGACGCCCTTGACGAAGCTGATGACGACCTCGTCGGCCTCGCGCGGCTCGGCGGGGTCGGCGGTGTAGGAGTAGACGTCCTCGGTGGGGCCGTTCCAGATGTCCTCCAGGAAGCCGGTCTCGACGGCGCGGCCCCAGATGTTCTGGTCGATCGAGTAGGGGTTCTTCTTGGTGGTCTCGATCGGGAGGTTCTTCTCCTCGGCGTAGGCGATCGCCTTGTCGCGGGTCCAGGCGTAGTCGCGGGCCGGGGCGATGACCTTCAGCTCGGGGAAGAGCGCGGCCAGGCCGGCCTCGAAGCGGACCTGGTCGTTGCCCTTGCCGGTGCAGCCGTGCGAGACGTGCGTGCCGCCGAACTGCTTGGCGGCGGCGGCCAGGTGCTTGACGATCAGGGGCCGCGACAGCGCCGAGACGAGCGGGTAGCGGTCCATGTAGAGGGCGTTGGCCTGCAGGGCGGGCACGCAGAAGTCGGCGGCGAACTCCTCGCGGGCGTCCACCACGACGGACTCGACGGCGCCGCAGTCGATGGCCCGCTTGCGGATGACCTCCATGTCCTCGCCGCCCTGGCCGACGTCGACGGCCACGGCGATGACCTCGGCGCCGGTCTTCTCGGCGAGGAACGGGATGGCCACGGAGGTGTCGAGGCCGCCGGAGTAGGCGAGTACGACCCGGTCAGTCATGATCGGTTGCTCTCTTTCGGAACGTGCGGAAGTCTTCTTCGTTCTTGGTCACACCTGGGGCCGCCCGCCGGTGGCGGGCTAACTACGTCGGTCGGCCAGGCGCAGCAGGGCCTCGGCCACCGACGCCCCGCCCGCGGGGTCGCGGGTGACGACGAGGATCGTGTCGTCCCCGGCCACCGTGCCGAGGATGGACTCCCAGTCGGCGTGGTCGATGGCGGAGGACAGGAACTGCGCGGCCCCCGGCGGAGTACGGACGATCACCAGGTTGGCGGAGGCCTCGGCGGAGACGAGCAGCTCCTCGGCGAGCCGGCCGAGCCTGGCCGCCGGGGTCTCGCCCCCGGCGCCGATCCGGTGCAGCGGGATCCGGCCGCCGCCCTCACCCGGCAGGGCGTAGACCAGCGAGCCGTCCTCGGCCCGGAGCTTGAGCGCGCCGAGCTCGTCCAGGTCGCGGGAGAGCGTGGCCTGGGTGACCTCGACCCCGCTCTCGGCCAGGAGCTTGGCCAGCTCGGGCTGGGACCGTACGGCCTGCCGCTGGAGCAGCTCGGCGATGCGCGCCTGGCGGGCCACCTTGGTCATGGGGATGCTCATCGCGGCTCCTCGGGCGTCGTGTCCCGGTCCTTCACGCGGTTCATGCGGCGGCCCGGTCGAGGATCGCGGGCAGGGCTGCGGTGAAGGCCGCGACCTGCCCGGAGGTGATGACCAGCGGGGGCGCGAGCCGCACGGCGTTCGGCTGCAGGGCGTTGACCAGGAAGCCGGCCTGCTGCGCGGCGGCCTGGACCTGGGCGGAGCGGTCGGCGGTGAGCACGAGCGCGAGCCACAGGCCGCGGCCGCGCACGCCGTCCAGCAGCGGGTGGTCGACCGCGGCGATGCCCGCGGCGAGCTCGGCGCCGACCGTGCGGACGTGCTCCAGCAGGCCGTCGCGCTCGATCGTGTCGAGTACGGCCAGCGCGGCGGCGCACGAGACGGGGTTGCCGCCGAAGGTGGAGCCGTGGTCGCCCTTGGCGAAGAGCGTGCCGGCCGGGCCGAAGCCGACGCAGGCGCCGATCGGCAGGCCGCCGCCGAGTCCCTTGGCGAGGGTCAGCACGTCGGGCAGGACGCCCTCGTGCTGGTGGGCGAACCAGTGGCCGGTCCGGCCGATCGCCGACTGGATCTCGTCGGCCACCAGGAGCGCGCCGGCCGCCGAGCAGATCTCGCGCGCGGCGGCGAAGTAGCCGTCCGGCGGGGGCACGACCCCGGCCTCGCCCTGGGTGGGCTCCAGGAAGACCGCGGCGCACTCGTCGGTGACGGCGTTCTTCAGCGCGTCGGCGTCGCCGTACGGCACGAAGCGCACGTCGACCGGGAAGGGGCCGAACTGGTCGCGGATCGCGGCCTTGCCGGTCAGCGACAGGGCGCCGATGGTCCGGCCGTGGAAGCCGTTCTCGGCGGCCACGAAGTAGGTGCGGCCGGTGCTCTTGCCGTACTTGAGCGCGAGCTTGAAGGCGCACTCGTTGGCCTCGGTGCCGGAGTTGGCGAGGAAGACCCGGCCCTGGCCGCCGAGCAGGCCGGTCAGGCGCTCGGCGAGCAGCACCTCGGGCTCGTGCAGGAACAGGTTGCTGGTGTGCGCGAGCGTGGCGACCTGCGCCGAGACGGCCTCGACCAGCGCCGGGTGGGCGTGGCCGAGGGAGCTGACCGCGATGCCGCCGATCAGGTCGAGGTAGGCGTTGCCGTCGGTGTCCCAGACGGTGCAGCCCTCGCCGCGGGCCAGTGCCACGGGGGGCACGCCGTAGTTGGGCATGAACGCCGCCTCGAAGCGGTCGCGCAGGCTCATGTGACACTCCCGTTCAGTCTGATGGTGGCGGTCAGCCTGCGCTTGACCAGGTCGGGTGCGGCCACCGCGCGGGCGGAGTCCGGCAGGACCATGGTCCCGATGCCCTCGTCGGTGAAGATCTCCAGCAGGAGCGCGTGGGGCACCCGCCCGTCGAGCACGTGGGCCTGGGGCACGCCGCCGCGGACGGCGGTCAGGCAGGCCTCCATCTTGGGCACCATGCCGCTGGACAGGCTCGGCAGGAGCCCGGCCAGCTCTCCGGCGGACAGCTGCGCGATCACCTCGTCGCTGGCCGGCCAGTCGCGGTACAGGCCCTCGACGTCGGTCAGGACGATCAGTTTGGATGCCTGGAGCGCCACGGCGAGCGCGGCCGCGGCGGTGTCGGCGTTGACGTTGTAGACGGTGCCGTCCTCGCCGCGGGCGACGGAGGAGACCACCGGGATGCGGCCGTCGTCCAGCAGCGCCTGCACGGCCCCGGCCTCGACGGAGGCGATGTCGCCGACCTGGCCGATGTCGACCGGCTCGCCGTCGACGACGGCGTGCTTGCGCACGGCGGTGAACAGGTGGGCGTCCTCGCCGGACATGCCGACCGCGAACGGGCCGTGCCGGTTGATCAGACCGACCACGTCGCGGTTGACCTGGCCGACCAGGACCATGCGGACGACCTGCATGGCCTCGGGGGTGGTGACACGGAGTCCGGCGGTGAAGGTGGACTCGATGCCCAGCCGGTCGAGGTGGGCGTTGATCTGGGGGCCGCCGCCGTGCACGATGACGGGCCGCAGCCCGGCGTAGCGCAGGAAGACGACGTCGGCGGCGAACTTCTCCCGCAGGTGCTCCTCGGTCATCGCGTTGCCGCCGTACTTGATGACGACGGTCGCGCCGTGGAAGCGGGCCAGCCAGGGAAGGGCCTCGATCAGCGTGGTGGCCTTGGCCAGGGCGTCGGGGGTCCTCATGACGAGTACGCCGAGTTCTCGTGGACGTAGGCCGCGGTCAGGTCGGTGGTGTGGACGGTGGCCGAGTGCGGTCCGGCCGACAGGTCGACGGTGACGGTCACGTCGCGGGGGCGCAGGTCCACCTTGGACCGGTCGTCGCCGACCGAGCCGCCGCGGCAGATCCAGACGCCGTTGATGGCGACGTTGAGCCGCTCGGTCTCGAAGACCGCGTCGGTGGTGCCGACCGCCGACAGGACCCGGCCCCAGTTGGGGTCCTCGCCGTGGATGGCGCACTTGAAGAGGTTCGAGCGGGCGACGGCGCGGCCGACCTTCACCGCGTCGTCCTCGGAGGCGGCGCCGACGACCTCGATGGCGATGGCCTTGGTGGCGCCCTCGGCGTCCACCAGGAGCTGGCGGGCGAGGTCGGCGCAGACGGCGCGGACCAGCTCGGCGAACTCCGCGGGGTCGGGGACGACGCCGGAGGCGCCGCTGGCCAGCAGCAGCACGGTGTCGTTGGTGGACATGCAGCCGTCGGTGTCGAGCCGGTCGAAGGTGACCCGGGTGGCCTCGCGGAGGACGGTGTCGAGCTGCCCGGCGGGCACGTCGGCGTCGGTGGTGATCACGCAGAGCATGGTGGCCAGGCCCGGGGCGAGCATGCCCGCGCCCTTGGCCATGCCGCCGACGGTGTAGCCGCCCTCGGCGCGCCGGAAGGAGATCTTGGAGACGGTGTCGGTGGTGCGGATGGCGTCCGCGGCGGCCAGGCCGCCGTCCCGGCTGAGCTGGGTGACGGCGGTGTCCACCCCGGCCAGCAGGGCGTCCATGGGGAGCCGCTCGCCGATGAGGCCGGTCGAGCAGACGGCGACCTCGCCCGCCGAGTCGCCCAGCGCCGCGGCGGTCTTCTCCGCGGTGGCGTGGGTGTCCTGGAAGCCGAGCGGTCCGGTGCAGGCGTTGGCGCCGCCGGAGTTGAGGACGACCGCGTGCACCCGGCCGCCGGCGAGGACCTGCTGCGACCACAGGACGGGGGCGGCCTTGACGCGGTTGGCGGTGAAGACGCCGGCCGCCGCGCGGGACGGGCCGTCGTTGACGATCAGGGCCAGGTCGCGGGCGCCCGCGGGCTTGATGCCTGCGGCGATGCCCGCGGCGCGGAAGCCGAGGGGGGCGGTCACACTCATGGGGCGACTCCGTTGAGGGGAAGGCCGAGCTCTTCGGACAGGCCGAGCGCGAGGTTGGCGCTCTGGACGGCGCCTCCCGCCGTGCCCTTGGTGAGGTTGTCGATGGCGATGACGGCGACGACGCGGCCGACGCGCTCGTCCAGGGCGACCTGGAGGGCGGCGGTGTTGGCGCCGAGGGTCATCGCGGTGGAGGGCCACCGCCCCTCGGGGAGCAGCCTCCAGAACGGCTCGTCCTTGGTCGCGGCCTCGTACGCCTCGCGCAGGGCGGCGGCGGTCAGGCCGGGGACCGCGGGGGCGGTGCAGGTGGCGAGGATGCCGCGGCTCATCGGGGCGAGCATGGGGGTGAAGGAGACCGTCACCGCCCGGCCCGCGACGGCGCTGAGGTTCTGCTCCATCTCGGGGGTGTGCCGGTGGACGCCGCCGACGCCGTAGGCGCCGACCGAGCCCATGACCTCGCTGCCGAGCAGGTTCGGCTTGAGGGATCTGCCCGCCCCGCTGGTGCCGCTGGCGGCGACCGCGACGACGTCGGGCTCGGCGAGGCCGGCGGCGAGGGCGGGGAACATCGCGAGGGTGACGGCCGTGGGGTAGCAGCCGGGGACGGCGATCCTGCGCGCGCCCCGGAGCCGGTCGCGCTGGCCGGGCAGCTCGGGCAGGCCGTACGGCCAGGTGCCGGCGTGGGCGCCGCCGTAGAAGTGCTCCCAGGCGGCGGGGTCGGCGAGGCGGAAGTCGGCGCCGCAGTCGACGACGAGCGTCTCGTCGCCGAGCCGCTCGGCGACGGCGGCGGACTGCCCGTGCGGGAGGGCGAGGAAGACCACGTCGTGGCCGGCGAGGTTGGCGGCCGTGGTGTCGAGCAGGACCCGGTCGGCCAGCGGGGCCAGGTGGGGCTGGTGGGCGCCGAGGGCGGTGCCCGCGTTGGACCCGGCGGTCAGCGCGCCGATCTCGATCTCCGGGTGGGACAGGAGCAGGCGCAGGAGCTCACCTCCGGCGTAGCCGCTGGCGCCGGCGATCGCCGCTCTCATCCCGCCCCCCACCTTCTGCATGTTCATGCACAGCTTCTCATGGACTTACGAGAAAGATTATGCAGGTTCAAGGATTCTCATGCAACCCCGGCCCTCCGCCGTCTCACGTTCCGGACATGGACCTCCGCGACCGCGGAGGACGCCGCGCCGATACGGGCCTATGCATAACGATGCATGCCGGATTCTTCGTGATATTTCGGCCCTGTTGCACGTACCTACCGGTCGGTATCGTGGCGCTTCCCGGTCCTTCACACCCTGGGAGTCACGAACGCATGACTGTCACCAATGACGAGGTCCAGGCCCAGCTCACCGGTCCCGGACAGCTCTTCGAGATGGAGGAGGTGCCGGGTCTCGGCGGCACGATCCGGACGTGGAAGCACGCTCCGGGCACCTTCCGCGCCCTCCTCGAGAACAGCCGGTTCCACGGTGACAACGTGTTCCTCGTCTACGAGGACGAGCGCATCACCTACGAGGAGCACTTCCGCCGGGCGGCCACCCTCGCCCGGCGGCTGGTGGAGGAGTACGGCGTCGCCAAGGGAGACCGCGTCGCCATCGCCATGCGCAACTACCCCGAGTGGGTGATCTCCTTCTCCGCCGCGCTGGCCGCCGGGGCCGTCGCCGTACCGCTCAACGCCTGGTGGACCGCTCAGGAGCTGGAGTTCGGCCTGTCGGACTCCGGCGCCAAGGTGCTGATCGCCGACGGCGAGCGCGCCGAGAAGCTCGCCGGGACGTCCGTGCCCCTGATCGTGACGCGCGGCGAGGCCCCCGAGGGGGCGCGTTCCTTCGCCGACGTGCTGGGCGAGGTCCGGCCCGACGTGACGCTCCCGGCGGTCGAGCTCTCCCCGGAGGACCCGGCCACCATCTTCTACACCTCCGGCACCACCGGCGTGCCGAAGGGCGCGCTCGGCAGCCACCGCAACGTCGGCCAGTCCCCGCTGACCGTCGCCTACAGCCTGCTGCGCAGCGTGGTGCGCAGCGGCAAGGACCCGGCGGCGGCGGCCGGGCAGCGCCGCATCACCCTGCTGACCGTGCCGCTGTTCCACGTCACCGGCTGCTTCGCCGTGATGACCACGACGATGTTCAGCGGCGGCGGCCTGGTGCTGATGTACAAGTGGGACGCCGGGCGGGCGCTGGAGCTGATCGAGCGCGAGAAGGTCACCGTCTTCAGCGGCGTGCCCACCAACGTCTGGCAGCTGCTGTCCCACCCCGACCTCGGCAAGCACGACATCTCCAGCCTCGCCTCCCTCGGGTACGGCGGCGCGCCCGCGCCGCCCAAGCTGCTGGAGCGCATCACCGAGCAGCTGCCCGCCCGCCAGCCCTCCAACGGCTACGGCATGACCGAGACCACCGCCCTGGCCATCAACAACAGCGGCCCGGACTATCTGGCCAGGCCCGACAGCATCGGCCTGCCGATGCCGGTGGTCGACGTCAAGATCGCCGACCCGCTCGGCGAGGAGCTGCCCCGCGGCGAGGTCGGCGAGCTGTGCATGCGCGGCCCGAACGTCATCCTCGGCTACTGGAACCGCCCCGAGGCCACCGCCGAGACCTTCGTCGGCGGCTGGCTGCACACCGGCGACCTGGCCAGGATGGACGAGGAGGGCTTCGTCTACATCGTGGACCGGGCCAAGGACATGGTCATCCGCGGCGGCGAGAACGTCTACTGCGCCGAGGTGGAGGCCGCGCTGTTCGAGCACCCGGCGGTGGACGACGCCGCGGTGATCGGCATCCCCCACGACGAGCTGGGCGAGGAGGTCGGCGCGGTCGTGCGGCTGAAGTCCCCGGTCTCCTCCGAGGAGCTCCAGGCGTTCCTGCGCGAGCGGATCGCGCCCTTCAAGGTCCCGGTGAGGTTCTGGGTCCGCGAGGCCGAACTGCCCCGCAACCCCGGCGGCAAGATCCTCAAGACCCGCCTCCGCAAGGAGGTCCTGGACTCCTGACCGCGGCGACGCCCGGGCCCGGGTGCCGGTCCGCGCGGGTCCGGCCTCCGGCACCCCTGCCGGGGGGGGTGCCGGGCGGCCGGGCGCCCGCCGGGACGCCGGCCCGGCCGGAAATCGGTTTGCCTCCGGACTCCCGACCCCCGAAACTGGCTTTCCGTGCCAGAACATCCTGATCGAACCTTCCTGAGCCTGCTCCGCCGCATGCGGATGGACCTCGGCCCGCTCCGTGACTCCCGCGACTTCCGGCTGCTCTTCGGCTCGGGGGTGGTCACGATGTTCGGCACCTTCCTCACGCTGGTCGCGGTCCCGCTGCAGATGAAGGAGCTCACCGGCTCCTACCTGGCGGTCGGCCTGGTCAGCGCGGCCGAGTTCGTGCCGATGGTGGTCTGCGGCCTGTGGGGCGGGGCCATCGCCGACGCGCTGGACCGCCGGAAGATCATCCTCTGGACCGAGGCGGGCCTGTGCCTGACGGTCCTGGCCCTGCTGGTCAACGCGCTCCTGCCCGACCCCCAGGTCTGGGTGCTGTACGTGGTCGGCGCGCTCTCGGCCGGCTTCGGCAGCCTGCAGCGGCCCAGCATGGAGTCGCTGATGCCGCGCGTGGTCCGGCACGACCAGCTCGCCGCCGCCGCCGCGCTGAGCGCCTTCCGCTGGAACCTGGGCGCCATCGTCGCGCCCGGCCTCAGCGGCCTGATCGCGGCCTCGTACGGCGTCTCCGCCGCCTACGCGATCAACGTGGTCACCTTCCTGGTCTCCCTGGCGCTGCTCTGGCCCGTCAAGGCACCGCCGCAGGCGGAGGACTCCCCGGACGCCTCGCTCCGGTCGCTGGTCGACGGCCTCCGCTACGCGGTGGGCCGCTCCGACTTGATGGGCACCTACCTGGTGGACATCGCCGCGATGGTCTTCGCCTTCTCCACCGCGCTCTACCCGTTCCTCGCCGACCAGTTCGGCGTCCCCGGGGCGCTCGGCCTGTTCTACTCCGCCTCCGCCGTCGGCTCGCTGATCGCCTCGGTCACCTCCGGCTGGACGGGCCACGTCCACCGGCACGGGCTGGGCGTGATCCTCGCCGCCCTCGTGTGGGGCCTGGCGGTGGCCCTGGCCGCCGTCATGCCCACCGTGTGGACCCTGTTCGCCTGCCTGGCGGTGGCGGGGGCGGCCGACATGATCAGCGGTGTCTTCCGGGCCACCATCTGGAACCAGACCATCCCCGACTCCTACCGCGGCCGCCTGGCCGGGATCGAGCTGCTCTCCTACACCAGCGGCCCGATGCTGGGCAATGCCAGGGCCGGGCTGATGGCCCAGCTCGGCGGCGCCCGCTTCTCGCTCGGCGCGGGCGGCCTGCTCTGCGTCGGCGCCGTCGCCGCGCTGACCGCGCTGCTGCCCCGCTTCCGGGACTACGACGCGCGCACCGACGAGCACGCCGTCCGCGAGCGCGCCCGCCGCGAGGAGCTGGCCCGGACGCAGGCGGCGTGACCACCGGCGGCGGCCCTTCCCGGCGGTCCTGCCCGCCCGGAGGGCTCCCGGCCGTCCCGGCCGGGCCGCGCCGTACGGCCCGGGCGGCTCCATGACCGCTGCGTGATGCCCCTGACGCGCTGCGTGCCGGTCGCCGGTCAGTCCTCCGTCTCGCGCCAGCCGCCGTACTCCTCCGCCAGCTCGTCCAGCCAGACCCGGTCGTCGGCCGTCAGGACCCCCTCGGGGTCCTCGACGGCCACGACCCACTGGGCGTCCTCCGCGTCGTCCTCCCCCGCCAGTGCCTCCCGCACCACGGCGGGCGCCTCCAGCGCGGGGAACTCCTCGGCCACGGCCTCCGCGACCTCTTCGGCGTCGTCACGGCCGGCGAACACCAGCAGGTGCCTCATCTCGTCCCTTCTCTCGATCCGCCGTCCGTGGGGACGGGCGCCGGGGCGGCCGGACGCCGCCCCGCAAACCATGATGATGACCGTCCGGTCCCATGCGAAGGCCCCGGCGGGCACGCCGCCGAGGCCCTCGTCGAAGGTGTCCGGTCAGGCGCCGCGGAGCCGGGCCCCGGTGCGCTCGGCCGCCAGCGCCACCGCCGCGTCGCGGGCCGCGGTGGTCTCCTCGACGGTCAGCGTCCGGTCCGGCGCGCGGAACCGCAGCGAGTAGGCCAGGGACTTCCTGCCCTCACCGGTCTGCGCGCCCGCGTAGACGTCGAACAGCCGGATCGACTCCAGCAGCTCGCCCGCCCCCTCGCGCAGCGCCGCCTCGACCTCGGCGACCGGCGTCGCGGCGTCGACGATCAGCGCCACGTCCTGGGTGGCGACCGGGTAGCCGGAGATCGCCGGCGTCTCCACCGGCCCGGGGAGCGCCTCCTCCAGCCGGGTCAGCTCGAGCTCCATCGCGCAGGTGCGCGGCGGCAGGCCGTACGCCTCGATGACGCGGGGGTGCAGCTCGCCGGCGTGGCCGACGAGCGTCTCGCCCGCGTACAGCGCGGCGCAGCGGCCCGGGTGCCAGGGCGCGTGCCGGTCGGCGCGGACCCGGAGGGAGACCCCGGCCTCGCGGGCCACCGTGCGGGCGGCCTCGACCGCGTCCGCCCAGACCGCGGGACGGCCCTCGCCCCACCAGCCGGAGCGCTCGAACTCCCCGGCCAGCACCACCGCGACCCGCCTCGGCTGCGCGGGCAGCGCCAGCTCGATCGAGGCCAGCTCGGCGTCGGTCGGCCGCCGGTCCACGCCCAGCACCGGGGCCGTGGCGGGCGCGTCCGGGACGGGCCGGTAGACCAGGCCCGCCTCGAACAGCGCGACGTCGCCCGCCCCCCGGCCCACGTTGCGGACCAGGGTCTTCAGCAGGCCCGGCAGCAGCGTGGTCCGCATCAGCGGCTCGTCCTCGCTGAGCGGGTTGGCCAGCCGTACGGCGTGGCGGCGCGCGTCGCCGGCGGGCAGCTGCAGGGCGTCGAAGTCGCGCTCGCCCATGAACGGGTAGGCGAGGACCTCGACGTACCCGGCGGCGGCCAGCGCCCGGCCGGCCCGGCGGCGCAGCCGCTGGCCCTCGGTGAGGCCGGCCCCGGCCGGGGCCGCGGGCAGGATCGACGGGATCTTGTCGTATCCCTCGAGCCGGATGACCTCCTCGGCCAGGTCGTTCGGATCGGTCAGGTCGGGCCGCCAGGAGGGCGGGACCACCGTCAGCACGTCATCGCCGCTGACGGCGAGCCTGGCCGCCATCCCGTCCGCCGCGGGGGCGCCCTGGGCGCCCTCGGTGACGGTGCAGCCGACCTGCTCCAGACGGCGGATCACGGCCTCGCGGTCGTAGCGCACGCTGGCCACCCGGCCGGGGTGGCCGCTCGGCATGGCGATCCGGACCTGCTCGACCTCGGTCTCGGCGCAGGTCACGCCCGGCTGGACGGTGCCGCCGCCCAGCTCCGCCAGGAGCGTGACCGCCCGCCAGGAGGCCCGGAGCGGCAGCTCCCGGTCCACGCCCCGCTCGAAGCGCTTGGACGCCTCGCTGACCAGGTTGTGGCGGCGGGACATCCGCGCGATGCCGGTGGCGGAGAAGTGCGCGGCCTCGATGACGATGTCGGTGGAGTCGTCGGAGATCTCGGTGTGCAGCCCGCCCATGGTCCCGGCCATCGAGATCGCGCCCGAGGCGTCGGTGATCAGGATGTCCTCCGGGTGGAGCGTGCGCACGACGTGGTCGAGCGTCTCCAGGGTCTCCCCCGGCTCGGCCCGGCGGACCACGATCTCACCGCTGAGCCTGCGCCGGTCGAAGGCGTGCAGCGGCTGGCCGAGCTCGAGCATCACGTAGTTGGTGACGTCGACGGCCAGCGAGACCGGGCGCATGCCCGCGCGGGTCAGCCGGGCACGCATCCACGGCGGGCTCGGCGCGTGCGGGTCGAAGCCGTGGATCTCGCGCAGCACGAAGCGGTCGCACGCGGTCGCGTCGGCGATCGAGGCCGGGTAGGACGGGCCGGGCTCCGCCGGCGGGGCGACGTCGGCCGGGTCGCGGAACGGCACGCCGAAGGCGGTGGCGACCTCGCGGGCCACGCCCCTGATGGACAGCGCGTAGCCGATGTCCGGGGTGATCTCCAGCTCGATGACGTCCTCGCGCAGGCCGAGCAGCTCGACCACGTCGGCGCCGATCGGGGTGTCGGCGGGCAGCACCATGATGCCGCCGTGCTCCTCGCTGAGGCCCAGCTCGCGCTCGGAGCAGATCATGCCCTCGGACAGACGGCCGTAGGTCTTGCGGGCGCCGATCTCGAACCCGCCGGGCAGCACGCCGCCGGGCAGCACGACCGGCACCCGGTCGCCGACGGCGAAGTTGGTCGCGCCGCACACGATCTGGCGCGGCGCGGCCTCGCCCACCTCGACCCGGCAGTGCCGGATGGGCTTCTTGAAGCCGGTCAGCTCCTCGATGGCGAGCACCTGGCCGACGACGACGTTCTTGACGTCGTGGCCGTGGGAGGTGATCGCCTCCAGCTTGAGCCCGGCGGCGGTGAGCCTGTCGGCGATCTCCTGAGCGGTGGCGGCGGGGAGATCGACGTACTCCCGCAGCCAGGAGAGCGGGACCTTCATCAGACCTCCATCCCGAACGGGAGCGTGAAGCGCACGTCCCCCTCGATCATGTCGCGCATGTCCTCGGCGTTGTGGCGGAACATCAGCGTGCGCTCGATGCCCATGCCGAACGCGAAACCGCTGTAGCGGTCCGGATCCACTCCGCAGGCGATGAGCACCCGCGGGTTGACCATGCCGCAGCCGCCCCACTCGATCCAGCCCTCGGACTTGCAGGTGCGGCAGGGCGGGTTGCCGGGCACCGCGGAGGCGCCCCGGCAGACGAAGCACTTCAGGTCCATCTCGGCCGACGGCTCGGTGAACGGGAAGTAGGTCGGCCGGAACCGGATCGTGATGCCCTCGCCGAACATGACCTCGGCGAAGCGGTCCAGGGTGCCCTTCAGGTGGGCCATGGTCAGGCCCTCGTCGACCGCCAGCCCCTCGACCTGGTGGAAGACCGGCGTGTGGGTGGCGTCGAGCTCGTCGGTGCGGAACACCTTGCCGGGCGAGATCACGTAGACCGGCAGCTCGCGGCCGAGCAGGGCCCGGATCTGCACCGGCGAGGTCTGGGTGCGCAGCACCTTGCCCGAGTCGGTGGACTCCACGAAGAAGGTGTCGTGCTCCGAGCGCGCCGGGTGGTCGGGCGCGATGTTGAGCGCGTCGAAGTTGAACCACTCGCCTTCCAGCTCGGGGCCCTCGGCCACCTCGTAGCCCATCGCGACGAACGCGTCGGCGATGCGCTCCTGCAGCGTGGTCAGCGGGTGGCGGGCGCCGCGCGGCGCGCGGTCCCACGGGAGCGTGACGTCGACGGTCTCCTCGACGAGGACCCGTTCGTCGCGCTCGGCCTCCAGCTGGGCCTGGCGCTCGGCGAGGGCCTCGGCGATGGCCCTGCGGGCACCGCCGACGCGCTTGCCCGCCTCGGCGCGGGCCGCCGGGGGCAGCGCGCCGATCTCGCGGTTGGCCAGGGCGAGGGGCGAGCGGTCGCCGGCGTGGGCGAGCCGTACCTGCTTCAGTTCGTCGAGGTCGCGCGCAGCCTTGACGGCTTCGAGCGCTTCGGCCTGCATGCGCGCCACCTCGTCGGCGTGCAGCGGCGTCACCTCGACCGGGTCGTAGTTAGACAAGAGAGCTCCCAATCCAGGGCTTGAGCGGCCATGAGTCTAGTCGCTGAAGCGGTCGGGCCCGGCCCGGGAGCGTCGCGGGAACCCCGGAGGATCCGGGGATCCCGGCGAAGGACCGGGCGGCCGCAGAGGCACGGGCGGGCGCGACCGACGACAGAGTGCCCACCGGGTCGCGTCGCCTCCGCTCAGGCGAAGTCGGGCGTGCCGGTGGGCACGGTAAATCGGAACTCCGCCCCGCCCTCGGGGCCGCGCTGCACGGAGATCGTGCCTCCGTGGGCCTCGACCAGGCCCTTGACGATGAACAGGCCGAGTCCGGTGCCGCCGCGGCGGCGGGCGTTGCCTCGCCAGAACTGCCGGAACACGCGCGTGGCCAGCTCGGGCGGGATGCCCTCCCCCTGGTCACGGACGGACACGGTGACTCCCCATTCGCTCGGTTCCATCGCTATTGTCACCGTACCCCGGCCGTGGCGCACCGCGTTTTCCAGCAGGTTGGACAGAACCTGGTCGATCTTGTCCTGGTCGAGCCAGGTCTCGGGGAGCTCCCCTCGGACCTCCAGGCGGAAGCGCTCCTCCGGCTCCCCCGCGGCGACCCTCCCGGCGATGATCTTCCTGGCCCGGGCGGGGAGGTCGACCACCTGCCGGTGGATCTCCAGCCGTCCCGACTCGATGCGGGACACGTCGAGCAGCTCGGTGATCAGCCGGGTGACCCGGTCGGCGTCGGCGTTGACGGTCTCCAGCATGACGAGCTTCTGGTCGTCGGTGAACCGGGTCCACTTGGCCAGCAGCGTCGCGGTGAAGCCCTTGACGCTGGTCAGCGGGGAGCGCAACTCGTGGGCGACGGTGGAGACCAGGTCGGCGCGGCTGCGCTCCAGGCGGGCGCGGGCCCCGGCGTCGCGCATGCCGATGACCACGCGGACGACCTCGCCCCCCCGCTCGGGCCGGCGCACCAGGCGGGCGGTGACGAGCAGCTCGTGCCCGGCCGGGGTGCGCAGCGGCAGCTCGGGCTGGCGGGTGCGGGTGGACAGCCCGCCGTACGGGTCGAGCCACTTCCACCAGTCGCGGCCGTCCTGGTCGCGCAGGGAGAAGACGTCCCGGACGTGCCGGCCTGCGGCCTGCTCCCGGGTGACGCCGGTCAGGCGGGCGGCCGCCCGGTTGACGGTCAGCACGTGGCCGTCGCGATCGGTGATCACGAGGCCGTCCGGGAGGTCGTCCACGTCGACCGCGCATGCGGAGTCAGCACTCCGCTCGCCGGTGTGTTCGCCGTGCACGACCCCGCCTCCTCGGACTCCACCGCCGACAATAGCGGGTTTCCCTCCTCCTACGGCAGCCTCGGAGCGGGGCCCGCGGCGGAACCGGCCCGCTGGGACCGGGCGGATGCGTACAGACACACCGCGGCGGCGGTGGCGAGGTTGAGGCTCTCCGCCCTTCCGTAGATCGGCACCCGGACGACGTCGTCGGCCAGCCGCAGGATCTCCTGCGGCAGGCCCCAGGCCTCGTTGCCGAAGACCCAGGCGGTCGGCCCGGACAGGTCGACGTCGTCCAGTGTGCGCTCGCCCGCGCCGTCGGCGGCCAGCACGCGCAGCCCGGACTCCTTCAGCCGCGCCACGGCCTGCGCCACCGGCGTCCCCACCGCGACCGGCAGGTGGAACAGGCTGCCCGCGCTGGCCCGTACGCACTTGCCGTTGTAGGGGTCCACCGAGGCGTCGGTGAAGACCACGGAGTCGGCGCCGGCGGCGTCGGCGGAGCGCAGCACCGTGCCGGCGTTGCCGGGGTCGCGGACGTGCGCCAGGACGGCCACCAGGCGGGCGTCGGCGGTCACGGCCCGCTCCAGCGGCACGTGCACGAAGCGGCAGACGGCCAGCAGGCCCTGCGGGGTGACGGTCTGCGCCAGCTCGGACATGACCTCCCCGCTGGTCCGGAAGACCGGGACGCCCGCGTGGGCCGCCGCGAAGAGGATGTCGGCGTGGCGCAGCTCGGCCTCCGCCGTGGTGAACAGCTCCACCACGACGCCCTCCAGCGCCAGCGCCTCGCGGACCGCCTGCGGCCCCTCGGCCAGGAAGGAGCGGTCGCGGTCCCGGAAGGCCCGCTTGGCCAGCCTGCGCGCGGCCTTGACCCGCGGCGACTTGATGTTCGTCAGCTCAGAACCCGTCATGACCGTCCTCTGCGAAACCCTCCGAATGCGAACGCGGCCCACAGCGTGATCGCTGCGGGCCGCGTCCTCGTCGCGGCCGGCCTGGCGCCGGCGGCTCGTACGGCCGTTCTCGTACGGCCGGCCTCTTAGGCGACCGGCGCGTTCACGTCGGCCGGGAGCGCCTTCTTGGCGGCCTCGACCAGCGTCGCGAACGTGGCGGCGTCGTTCACCGCGAGGTCGGCGAGGATCTTGCGGTCGACCTCGATGGAGGCCAGGCGCAGACCCTGGATGAGCCGGTTGTAGGTGATGCCGTTCTGGCGGGCGGCGGCGTTGATCCGCTGGATCCAGAGACGGCGGAAGGCGCCCTTGCGGTCCTTGCGGTCCCGGTAGGCGTAGGTCATCGAGTGGAGCATCTGCTCCTTGGCCTTGCGGTACAGACGCGACCGCTGGCCCCGGTAACCGCTCGCCCGCTCGAGAACGACCCTGCGCTTCTTCTTGGCGTTGATCGCCCGCTTCACGCGTGCCATGGTTATCTATCTCCCCGGGATCGGTTACTTGGCGAGCAGCTTCTTGATCTTCTTGGTGTCGGCGTCGGAGAGCACGACCTCGGGCTTGAGACGGCGCGTCAGAGTGGACGACTTCCACTCGTTGTAGTGCGCGCGGTTGGCGCGGCGGCGCTTGATCTTGCCGGAACCGGTGAGCCGGAACCGCTTCTTCGCACCACTGTGCGTCTTCATCTTCGGCATCTGAGCCGTCTCTCCCTCGATCGTGCCGATGTCCCGGGCCGGTGACCCGAGTCAAGGGCATGCCTGACTGCGAGACCGGACCCGGTCCCGGATTCTCATCTCGCGGCTGCCTGAGCGTTCAGGCTATGCGAGTCACTCCTGCGGAGTGGCCGCCTCGTCGGTGACGGGCGCGCCGCCCTCCGCGGGCTCCTCGTCTCGCCGCGCCTTGGCCGCGGCCTTCTCGGCCTTGGCCTCAGCCTTCTTCTTGTGCGGGCCGATCACCATGATCATGTTACGGCCGTCCTGCTTGGGCTGGGACTCCACGAACCCGAGGTCCTTGACGTCCTCCGCCAGCCGCTGCAGGAGCCGGAAGCCCAGCTCGGGACGGGACTGCTCCCGCCCGCGGAACATGATCGTGACCTTGACCTTGTCTCCCGCCTTGAGGAACCGCACCACGTGACCCTTCTTGGTCTCGTAGTCGTGCGGGTCGATCTTCGGCCGGAGCTTGATCTCCTTGATGATCGTGTACGCCTGGTTGCGGCGCGCCTCACGTGCCTTCATGGCCGACTCGTACTTGAACTTGCCGTAGTCCATGAGCTTGCACACAGGCGGGCGAGCCGTGGCCGCGACCTCGACCAGGTCGAGGTCGGCCTCCTGAGCCAGCTTCAGAGCATCGCCGATGGAGACGATGCCCACCTGTTCGCCGTTCGGGCCGACGAGGCGCACCTCGGGCACACGAATACGGTCGTTGATGCGGGGCTCGGCGCTGATGGGGCCTCCTAGGTTGCGATCCGCTGCCGCCCTGGCCGGACGGCTGCCACGTGCTCGATCGTGCCGGGAGGTCACGTGCTGCGCGCCCTTTCACAGGACGCGAAACACGAAGTGCCCCGCACGTCGCGCATGCGGGGCCACTTGAGCTCACAAACCCTAAGCCGTAAGCCCTGCCGGACTGCTCCGGCGTGATCCTTGACCTGCCGACCCAGCGGTCGACCAGGTGGGAGGGAGACCTCCGCTTGCGCGTCCGGCAGGCATGCCGGACCGATCGAGTAGCTACGTTACCACAACGGCGCGAGAGGGCCGAACCATTCCCTTGTCCATATGCAGATGGGCGATATATAAAGACCACATGAGTGAACGTCCGATGCAGGAGCCCACGTTCCTGATACTCACGGCCCTGGCAGCGGGTCCCCAGCACGGCTACGGAGTGATCTCCGATGTGGCGGAGATCTCCGGCGGCCGGGTACGGCTCCGCGCCGGCACCCTCTACGCCGCCCTCGACCGGCTCCGGTCCGAGGGCCTGATCGCCGACGACCGCGAGGAGGTCGTGGACGGCCGCGTGCGGCGCTACTACCGGCTGACCGACGCGGGCGGCTCCCGCCTGGCCGCCGAGGCCGAGCGGCTCCGCCGGCACGCCGAGGCCGCCTCCGCCCGGCTGCGCGCCCGCCCGGCCCACGGCACCCTCTTCCGCCGCGGCCTGGCGGGAGGCGCGGCATGAGCGACCTGGAGGAGCGCTACCGCAGGCTCCTGGCCTGGTACCCCGCCGACCACCGGGCGCGCCACGGCGAGGAGATGATCGGGGTGCTGCTCGCCGGCGCGCGACCGGGGCAGCGGCGCCCCGGCCCGCGCGACGTCCTGGACGTGGTCCGCGGCGGGCTCCTGATCCGCACCCGCCGTCTTCTCGGGCCCGGGTCCGCTCCGCTCTGGCGCGACGCGGTGAACGTCGCCGCGGTCACCGCCCCGCTCTACTTCCTCGTCGTCCACGCCGGGCCCGCGGCCCTCGTGCTGGCGAACGACGGGATGCACCCGGCCCACAGGCTGGCCGTCTCCGCGCTGACGCTGGCCCCGGACGCGCTGACCGTGGGCCTGGCGCTGCGCGGGCCGCGCCGGGCGGCGGCGGCCTGGGCATGGCTGTGGGCTCTCTTCGGCCTGGCGGTTCACACCGCCGCGATCACGGCCGTGCTGGGCGAGGGCGCCTTCACCGCGGAGTGGTTCAGCCCCGCCAACCTCGCCCTCCAGTCGGCGCCTCCGGTGATCATCGCCCTGCTGCTGACCTTCGCTCCGGACCCGGCCGCGGGCGCGGACCTCGTCGGGCGCAGGACGCTGCTCCGCTGGACGGCGGCCGCCACGGGAGCCCTGGCCGTGGTCAACGCCGTCTGGTTCGCGTTCATGCTCGACTTCTTCGTCGAGCAGCTGCTCGTCCCGGCGCTGCTCGCCATGGCCTGCGGCGCCGGCAGCCGGACCCCCGTCGGCCGCCGCGCCCTGCTGCTCCAGCTGCCGCTGATGGCGCTGCTGTACGGTCAGCAGCTCCCCCGGCACCTGGAGGCGCGGGGCTGGTTCCCCCTCCTCGTCGAGGTGCTCCTCGTCGCGGTCCTGTTCACCGTCGCCCGGCGCGGCTTCCGGCCGTACGGGTCGGGGACGGTCAGCTCCCCCGACCGGCTCGCCTGAGGATCTCCGCCTCCCCGGCCGCGCGCATCGCCTCCACCGGCACGTCCGTGCGGCCGGTCATCAGCTCGACCTGCCGGACCGCCTGGTGCAGCAGCATCGGGAACCCCCCGACCACGGTCCCGCCCGCCCGCCGTACGGCCCGGGCGAGACGGGTCGGCCAGGGGGCGTAGACCACGTCGAAGACCGCCGGGACCCGGGCGGCCACCAGGTCGGCGAAGCCGTCGGCCGCCCCGGAGGGCAGCGTGGAGACGACCAGGTCCGCCTCCAGGGCCGTCTCCAGCTTGTCGAAGGTCTGCACGGTCAGGGCCGCGCCCAGCCGCTCGGCGGCCTCGGCGGTCTCCCCCACCCGGGCCGGGTCGCGGACCACCAGCGTGGCCTCCGCCAGGCCGAGCTCGCGCAGGGCCGCCAGCGCGGAGGCGGCCGTCGCTCCCCCGCCGAGCACGGTCGCGGCCTTCGGCGGGGCCACGCCGGCCTCCTCCAGCGCCGCGACGATGCCGTACACGTCGGTGTTGTCGCCGTGCCGGGCGCCGCCGGCGAAGACCACGGTGTTGGCGCCGCCCACCGCGACGGCGAGCTCGGAGACCTCGTCGAGCAGCGGGAGCACCGCCCGCTTGAGCGGCATGGTCAGCGAGAGCCCCGCCCACCCGGGCCCGAGCCCGTCGAGCAGGGCGGGCAGGCCCGCCTCGCCGCACTCGATCGCCGCGTAACTCCAGCCGTCCAGCCCCATCTCCGCGTAGGCGGCGCGGTGCAGGTACGGCGAGAGCGAGTGGGCGATCGGGGACCCGAGAACCGCTGCCTTCATCACCCTCCCGTCCGGGACTTCTCGAACTTGGCCTTCAGCCGGAAGAACTCCGCCTCCGTGCTGGCGAACTCCGTGATGCCGCGCTCGGGGTCGGTGGCCACGAACCAGCGCCAGTCCCCCTCCGGAGGGTTGAGCGCCGCCTGGATGGCGTGGTCGCCGGGGTTGCCGATCGGCCCGGGCGGCAGGCCCGTCCGCCGGTAGGTGTTGTAGGGCGAGGTGCTCTCCAGGTCGGCGTTGGTCGCGGCGATGCCGTACTTGTTCAGCCCGTAGAACACCGTGCTGTCCATCTCCAGCTTCCGCCCCTCCTCGAGGCGGTTGTAGATGACCCGCGCGATCTTGCCCATGTCGTCGGCCTTGCCGGACTCGGCCTGGACGATGCTGGCGATCGTGATGATCTCGTGCGGCGTGCGGCCGAGCTCCTTGGCCCCGGCGACCAGCTTCTCCTTCTCCGCGGTCTCGTTGAACCGGTCGACCATGGCGGTCAGGATGTCGGCGGCCGACATATTGGGCGTGATGTCATAGGTCGCCGGGAAGGCGTAACCCTCCAGCCTGCTGCGGGCGTAGGACGGCAGGCCCAGCGCCCTGGCGTTCCTGGCGGCCTGCTGGAACTCCTTCAGCGGCTTGCCGGTCGCCTTGGCGAGCGTGGTGAGCGTGTCGGACAGGCGCAGCCCCTCCTTGAGGGTGACCCGGTCCAGGAGCTGCTTGCCGGGGTCGAGCAGCTCGACCGCCGCGGCGGCCGACATCTGCTTGCGCAGCAGGTAGACGCCGGGCTGCAGGGAGGAGCTCTTGCCCGCGGCGGCGATGGCGTTGGTGAACGCCTTGGCGCTCTTGACCACGTCCTGCTCCACCAGGGTCTGCGCGACGTCGCCCGCCGTCTGCCCGGCCTCGATCTCCACGGTGACCTCGCCGGTGCCCTGGCCGGTGTAGTCGTCGGGGGTCATCACGTCGCTCAGCCAGGTGTAGCCGTAGTAGCCGCCGGCGCCGATCCCGCCCACCAGGATGAGGACGGCGAGCATCGGGGCCAGGAAGCCCCCCTTGTTCCGGCGCCGCTTGCGGCGGCGGCCCCGTTTCCCGCCGCGCCCCGAGGACGCGCGCGACCGGCGCCGCGAGCGACCGTCGTCGTCTTCGGCACCGACCAGGAAGTCCATATCAAGGTCACTCATAGATTCGCTGGCCAATCTCCCGGCGCGGACGGTCCGGCGTCAAGGGGATCTTCCGAACCATGGAGCTTCGCCGGGACGGCCGTCTCTCGCGTCGGGCGGCTTCTCCTGGTTCCCCGGTGCGGGCCGCCGGTCGTCTCGGAACGGCGGGTCCTCCGGACATCAACACGTCCTGAGGCATCTGCTCAGATCTTCCCGGTGTCTCGCCAAGTCACTCTCTTCGTCACTGAATTTCGTGATTGTACGTTCCGGAGCGGCAGCCCAAAACCGGGGTCAACCTTCTCAACATGGACCAAATGCCGCAACCTAAGTGGGTCGCATACCGCGACGGGGTGGACGGGAGCGGCCAGCGGGGACCGCTCAGCGGCCGGGCCCGTCCTCCGCCGCCCCCGCGGGGCCGTCCTGCGCACGCGCCTCCACGGGCCTGCCCGGCGGCCTGCCGGTGGCCCGCTCGGCGTCCAGGGCGGCCTGGAGCAGCACGATCGCCGCGGCCTGGTCCACCACGCCGCGCTGGTTCTTCGCCTTCACCCCGCTGGCCCGCAGTCCCTGCTGGGCGGTGACCGTGGTGAGCCGCTCGTCGAACATCCGCACCGGGACGGGGGCGAGCCGGGTCGCGAGCCGGGACGCGAAGTCGCGGGCGAGCGCGGCCGCCTGCCCCTCCCGGCCGGACAGCGAGGTGGGCAGGCCGACCACGACCTCGACCGCTTCGTACTCGGCCGCGATCTCCGCGATCCGGTCCAGGTCGCCCCGGCCGCGCCGTACCGTCTCGACCGGGGTGGCCAGCAGCCCCGAGGGGTCGCTGCGGGCCACGCCGATGCGGACCGAGCCGACGTCGACGCCCAGCCGTGTTCCGTGTCTCATGGAGGTCTCCTCCGCCCGTGGGCCGGATCCCGGCCCACGGGCGCCGCCCGCCGTCAGGCGAGCGTCTGCGCGATCGCCTGCTCGACGGCGCCGAGCGCGTCGCCGATCGCCTCCGGCCGGGCCCCGCCGCCCTGGGCGATGTCGTCCTTGCCGCCACCGCCGCCGCCGAGCGCCTTGGCGGCGACGCCGACGAGCGCGCCCGCCTTCAGCCCGCGCTCGCGGCCCGCCTCGTTGACCACGGCGACGACCACCGGCCGGTCGCCGGGCACGCCGGCCACGACGACGGCCGCGGCGCGGTCGGCCGGGAAGCGGCCGCGCACGTCCAGGGCGAGCTTGCGCAGGTCGTCGGCGGAGGTGCCGTCGGGGGCGCGGTGCGTCACCACGGAGACGCCGTGCACGTCGCGGGCCCCGGCGGCCAGCTCGCCCGCGACCGCGAGCACCTGGGCCGACCGCAGCCTCTCCAGCTCCTTCTCGGCGCCGCGCAGCCGCGTGACGATGCCCTCGATGCGCTCGGGCAGCTCCTCGCGGCGCGCCTTGAGCTGCTCGGACAGCTGCGCCACGAGCACGCTCTCGCGGGCCAGGAAGCGGAAGGCGTCCAGGCCGACCAGGGCCTCCACCCGGCGCACGCCGGCGCCGATCGAGGACTCGCCGAGCACCTTGACCAGGCCGAGCTGGCCGGAGCTGGCGACATGCGTGCCGCCGCAGAGCTCGCGGGAGTAGTCGCCGACCTCGACGATGCGCACGACGTCGCCGTACTTCTCGCCGAACAGGGCCAGCGCGCCCATCGCCCGGGCCTCGGCCTGGGAGGTGTGGAAGGCGTTGACCTGCAGGTCGTTGATGAGGACGGCGTTGACCTCGTCCTCGACGTCGCGCAGCACGCTCGGCGGGACCGCCCCGGCCGCGGTGAAGTCGAAGCGGAAGCGGCCGGGCGAGTTCTCCGAGCCGGCCTGCGCCGCGCTCTCGCCCAGCGCGTTGCGGAAGCCGCGGTGCACCATGTGGGTGGCGGTGTGGCTGCGGGAGATGGCCCGGCGCCGCTCGACGTCGATCTCCGCCTGGACCTGGTCGCCCACCCGGATCTCGCCGCCGCGCACCTTGCCGCGGTGCACGACGAGGCCGGCCACCGGCGACTGCACGTCGACGACCTCGACCTCGGCGCCGTGGGCGCGGATGACGCCCTGGTCGGCGAGCTGGCCGCCGCCCTCGGCGTAGAACGGGGTGCGGCCCAGCACGACCTCGACCGTGGTGCCCGCGCCCGCCGCGGGCACCGAGGCCCCGTCGACGAGCAGGCCGACGACCTGGGACTCGGCGCTGACCTGGTCGTAGCCGAGGAACTCGACCTTGCCGGCCTTCTCCAGGATCTGCCCGAACACCGAGATGTCGGCGTTGCCGGTCTTCTTGGCGGCGGCGTCGGCCTTGGCGCGGTCGCGCTGCTCCTTCATCAGCCGCCGGAAGCCCTCCTCGTCGACCTTGAGGCCCTGCTCGGCGGCCATCTCCAGGGTCAGGTCGATCGGGAAGCCGTAGGTGTCGTGGAGCTGGAAGGCCTGCTCGCCGGGCAGCACGGTGGCGGACCTGCGCTTGGTCTCCTCCACCGCCGCGTCGAAGATCGCGGTGCCGGTGCGGAGCGTGCCGAGGAAGGACGCCTCCTCGGCGTCGATGACGCCGTGGATCTGGGGGGCGGCGGACTTCAGCTCGGGGTACAGCTCGCCCATCACGTCGATCGCGACGGCGGTCAGCTCGTGCATGTAGCGCTCCTCGCCGGAGCCGAGCAGCCGCAGGTTGCGGATCGTGCGGCGCAGGATGCGGCGGAGCACGTAGCCCCGGCCCTCGTTGCCGGGCAGCACGCCGTCGGCGACCAGCATGGTGCCGGTGCGGGTGTGGTCGGCGATCACGCGGAGGCTGACGTCGGCGCGCTCGTCGCGGCCGTAGCGGGTCTTGGTCAGCTCGGCGGCGCGGTCGAGGATCTTGTAGGTGGTGTCGATCTCGTAGATGTTGTCGACGCCCTGCAGGATCGCGGCCATGCGCTCCAGGCCCATGCCGGTGTCGACGCTCCGGGCCGGCAGCTCGCCGGCGACGTCGAAGTCCGTCTTGCTGCGGACCGCGCTGAGCTGGAACTGCATGAAGACGTTGTTCCAGACCTCGAGGTAGCGGTTCTCGTCGGCGACCGGACCGCCCTCGCGGCCGTACTCCGGGCCGCGGTCGTAGTAGATCTCGCTGCACGGCCCGCCCGGGCCGGGGACACCCATGTGCCAGTAGTTGTCGGCCAGGCCGCGGCGCTGGATGCGGTCGAGGGGCAGGCCGACCTTCCTGTGCCAGATCTCGGCGGCCTCGTCGTCGTCGTGGTAGACGGTGACCCAGAGCCGGTCCTCGGGGAAGCCGAACCCGCCGTCGGCCTCGGAGCGGGTCAGCAGCTCCCAGGCGAACGGGATCGCGTCGTCCTTGAAGTAGTCGCCGAAGGAGAAGTTGCCCAGCATCTGGAAGAAGGTGGCGTGCCGGGTGGTCTTGCCGACCTCGTCGATGTCCGGGGTGCGCACGCACTTCTGCACGCTGGTCGCCCGCTTGTAGGGGGGCGTGCGCTGGCCCAGGAAGTAGGGCTTGAACGGGACCATGCCCGCGGGGACCAGAAGCAGCGTCGGGTCCTCGGCGATCAGGCTGGCCGAGGGCACGACGGTGTGCCCACGCTCCTCGAAGAAGCGCAGGAAGCGGCGGGCGATCTCTGCCGACTCCATGTCAGCGGCCATCCTTTACGTCGTAGTTGTCGATGTCTTCAAGCCTGTCGAGCCCGAACCGGGACCGCAACTCGCTTTCGCGCACGGCCGCGTCGTCCCAGGCTTCCACGGCGACGTCCCTGGCCTGCTCCAGCAGGCCGGAAGCGCCCCGCGCCGCGCGCCGCGCCAGGTGGTTCGGGTGCAGCTCGGCCAGCCTACGCCTCACCCACAGCGCGCAGAACGCGCCCAGGGACATGTAGAACAGCCGCCGGATCACCGCGGCCGCCTCTCCAGCTGGCGGGTCTCCACCTGCCGGGCCCGCAGCCGCCGCGCCCCGGGCCGGGCCTGCGCGCGGGCGCCGATGGCCCGGTAGAGGCCGTGGCCGAGCGCCGCCACCTTGATCATAGGGCCGGTCACCAGCACCTGCGTCACGTTGCTGACCCGGGCCACGTGCCCGCTGACCTGCTTGACGTCGCGGACGACGGCCTCCACGGCGACGAGCTGGCGGTTCGTCTCGGTCACGGTGACGGCCGCGTCCTCCAGCAGCGGCACCGCCCGCTCGCTCAGCTCGGAGACCATCTTGGTGGTCTCGCCGAGCAGCCGGGCCAGCTTGAGCAGGACCATGGCCAGAAAGCAGACCAGGACCACCCACGCCACGGCCACGATCAGTCCGGCGACCTCTCCCGCGGTAAGCATGCGCCGTTCTCCCTGTCTTCCCCGGTCTCGTCCGGCTCCGGAATGGCAAGACCCTACCGTGTCCCGCCCCGTTCCCCCGGCATGCCGCACGCGGCGGGCTATCTCCGCATATGCGGAGCCGGTCCACCGGATGTCTCGGTGCTCCCGCCGCGACCGGGTCCTGCCTGTGCGTCCGGGGCCGCGTACCCCGGCGCGTCCACGCGAAACGCCCCGCCCGTCCCCGTCCCCGCAGTGGCGTACGGCTCCCGCGGTCCCGTCCCGGGGGCGCCCGGCGCCCGCGGCCCGGCCCCGAAGGCGTCGGCGCACAGCTGCGCGAACCGGGCGACCCCCGGCAGCAGGAGCGCCCAGCCCACCAGTGCCCAGCCCAGGTGGACGTGGACCAGGGCGTGCGCGAACGCGGCGACCCCCTGCGCGGTGCGGCCGTCCGCCGCCTCGTAGGTGATCCTGCGCGTCCCGGGGCGGGTCTCGGCCGCCAGCACCCGCAGCCCCACCGGGGAGCGCCGCTCGATCCAGGCGCCCACCTGGGAGCACTGGCCGCAGACCGCCGAGACGTACACCGCCGCGGGCGGTCCCGGCGCCGGGGCCGGGCGCGGCCGGGGCAGCCAGGGCCGCACCCGGCGGCGGTACTCCTCCCAGTCCCCGCCGAAGCGCCCGGTGAGCCGCTCCCCCTCGTGCCAGGCCGCCAGCCCCGCGCCGTAGGCGGCGGCGACCGCGGCGGCGGCGAGGAAGACCGGGGCGAACGGGGCGAGCACGAGGTAGCCCGCCGTCATGGAGACCTGCATCGGGTTGCGCACGTAGGCGTAGGGCCCGGTGGTCACCAGGCGCTCCGGCGGGTCGTACGGCAGCGGCGTGCCCCCGCCGGCGGCCGCGAACTCGCGGACCGCGGCCACCCCGAGCAGCAGCGGCACGGCGAGCACCTGGGCGAGCAGGCCGAGCACCCACTCCGGCTGCCGCCACACGCCGGTCGCCGCGACCGGCAGGACCAGCCCGAGCCCGGCGGCCAGCGCGACCTGCATGCCGACCCGGGCCCGGAGCCGGACGCCGGCGGCGGTCCAGCGGGCCAGGAGCAGGCCGGGCACCAGGGCGGCCGCCGCGGCGACGGCCTCGCCGGTGAGCCAGTCGCCGCCCAGGACGACGACGGGGGCGGCCCGCGGCATGAACGCCAGGTCCAGCCAGACCAGGACGGCCGCCTGGGCGGGCGGCGGGGCGGGCCGGGCCGCCCGCGCGGCGGCGAGCGCGGGGACCGCGCCCCACAGCAGCGCCCAGCCCAGCAGCAGGTCCACCGGGAGGCCGTGGGCGACGGCGCCCTCGGCCGCGAAGCGCCACCAGCCCGCCTCGACGGCGAGGAGGTTGACCCCGGTCAGCGCCAGGAGGTTCCACGCCGTGGCGAGGATCGCGGCGGCGACGTCCCGCTCCGAGGGGCGGCGGAGCCGGGCCGCGGCCACGACGGCCAGCAGCGGCACCATGACCGCCACTCCCCGGACGAGGGCCGGATCCGCTGCGCCCACCGTGTTCACCGGGCCCCTCGGGTGAACGTCTCGGCGAGGTAGCCGGCGGCCTCGCCCGCGGCGTACCGCTGGAGGGGCCCGAAGTACCAGCCGGGGTCGAAGGTGCGGCGGTAGCGCAGCGTCACGGTGAGCCGGTCGCCGCTCCAGGCGAACTCGGCCTCGCGCAGGTCCATCCAGCGCGCCAGGGTGGTGTCGCGCACCACGGCGAAGGTCACGCGGCCGGGGCTCCGCCGGGTGACCTGCAGGGTCATGGCGCGCGGCTGCGGGGCGGCGCCGATCCCCAGGGAGCGGCGCGGGGTGAAGGTGACCTCCCGGGTGTCCCCGATGTCCAGGCCCTCGCCCCGCGAGCGCACCGGCCGGGGGAAGCCCAGCTTCAGGAACGCCGAGCCGACCGGCCCGAACCCCGGGGCGGCCGCCAGGGCCCGTTCCACGTCCGCTCCGGCGGCCCGGCGGGTGGCGCTCACCTCGGTGTCGCGGGGCGGGGCGGCCAGCTCCGCGCCTCCTCCGGCCACGGCGAGCAGCACCAGCGGGGCGGCGAGCGCGTTGACCCCCTTGCCGCGCACGGAGTCGGCGACGAGCCCGATCACCAGGCCCACCAGGTAGAACAGCGGGGCCGCCATGACCAGGCAGACGATCCCCTCGCCGAGCAGCGGCCCGGCCAGGGCGAGCCCGACGGTGATCGCGGCCATGACCGTTCCGGTGGCGCTGCGCGGCCGGGCCCGCAGCACGACCGTGATCGCGATGACGGCGGGGACGCCGACGTAGAACAGGGCGGTCTGCTCCAGGTGCCCGGCGTGCAGCGTCCGGTAGAGCAGGAAGGCGGCGAACAGGGCGAGCAGCAGGCCCGCGAGGGTCCGCCGCGCCCGGCTCTGGTGCCGCGGATCGGGGAGGGGGCCGCTGCCGTCGTCCATGGGAAACCTCTTCATCAATCGGTTTAATCATTTGATTAAACCGTATGATTAGCGCAAGCGAGACGCAAGGGAGTCCGGGTGGGGAAGCAGACAGGTGAGGAGACCCGCCGGCGGCTGGTCGAGGCGGCCGCGGAGGTCCTGCTGGCCGACGGGTACGCGGGCACCAGCGCCCGTGCCGTCGCCAAGGCGGCGGGAGTGAACTCGGCGCTGGTCTTCTACCACTTCGGCGGGGTCGACCAGCTGCTGCTGGCCGCGCTGGACCGCTCGTCCGAGCAGCGGATGACGGCCTACCGGGAGGCGGTGGCCGGGGCGCGCACGCTGGAGGAGCTCGTCGAGGCCGCCAACGCGATCTACCGGGCCGACCTGGAGGGCGGGCACATCACGCTCTTCTCCGAGCTCGTCGGGGCCGGCATCGCCAAACCGGAGCTCCGCGCGGAGATCACCAAGCGGGCCGAGCCGTGGATCGAGTTCGTCGAGCAGACCCTGGAGCGGGTCATCGGCGGCTCGCCCCTGGCCCGGCTCCTGCCGCCCCGCGAGCTGGCCTACGCCGCCATCACGTTCTACCTCGGCGTCAACCTGTTCACTCACCTGGACGCCGACCGGTCCCGCACCGAGGCGGTGTTCGACCTGGCCGCCCGGGTCGCCCCCCGGGCCCGGCTGCTGACCGTGCGGCTCCCGCGCCGCCGGGAGAAGCCCGCTCAGGCCCCCCGGGCCGAGCCCGGGCAGGAGCCCTGAAGCCGGCCCCGAGCCGAGGCCGCAAGCCGGGACCGCGAGGGCCGCTGAACCGCAGCCGGGAAAGGCCCCGGGCCGGAGCCGCGGGCCCGGCTCCTCCCGGTCCCTGTCTCCCTAGTCCGCCTGGCCGCCGCGGAGGAAGGCGCGGATCCTGGCCCAGCGGTCGGCGAAGCCGGCCTCGGCCCCGTGCCGGGTGGGCCGGTAGTAGCGGCGCCCGCGCAGCGGCTCGGGCAGGTGGTCCTGGCGGACCAGGCCGTGGTCGAAGTCGTGGGGGTACTTGTAGCCCTTGCCGTGGCCGAGCCCGGCGGCCCCCGGGTAGTGCGCGTCGCGCAGGTGGCCGGGGACCTGGCCGATGTCGCCGCGCCGCACGTCGGCCGCGGCCGCGTCGACGGCGGTGATCACCGCGTTGGACTTGGGGGCCAGCGCGCAGTGGATCACCGCCTGGGCGAGGTTGAGCCGCCCCTCGGGCAGGCCGATGAACTCCACCGCCTGGGCCGCGGCCACCGCGGTCTGCAGGCAGGTGGGGTCGGCCATCCCGACGTCCTCCGAGGCGAAGATCACAATGCGCCGGGCGATGAAGCGGGGGTCCTCCCCCGCCTCGATCATGCGGGCCAGGTAGTGCAGGGCGGCGTCGGCGTCGGAGCCGCGCATGCTCTTGATGAAGGCGCTGACCACGTCGTAGTGCTGGTCGCCCTGGCGGTCGTAGCGGACCGCCGCCTTGTCCACCGCGCGCTCCACCACCTCGACGGTGATCTCACCGTCGGCGATCAGCGCGGCGGCCTCCAGGTAGGTCAGCGCCCGGCGGGCGTCGCCTCCGGCCAGCCGGACGAGGTGGCCGGCCGCCTCGGGCGCCAGGCGGACCTTCCCGTCCAGGCCTCGGGGATCGGCGACCGCCCGCTCCAGCACCGCGTGGACGTCGTCGTCGGACAGGGGCTCCAGGGTCAGCAGCAGGGAGCGCGACAGCAGCGGCGAGATGACGGAGAAGAACGGGTTCTCCGTGGTCGCGCCGATGAAGGTGACCCAGCGGTTCTCCACCGCCGGGAGCAGGGCGTCCTGCTGGGCCTTGTTGAACCGGTGCACCTCGTCGACGAACAGCACGGTCTGCCGGCCGGACATGCCCAGCTCGCGCCGGGCCTGCTCGATGGCCGCGCGGACCTCCTTGACCCCGGCCGAGACCGCGGACACCTCGACGAACCGGCGCCGGGTCACCCCCGCCACGACGTAGGCGAGGGTGGTCTTGCCGGTGCCGGGCGGCCCCCACAGGAACAGGGACATCGGGGCCTCGGCCTCGACCAGGCGGCGCAGCGGCGTCCCCGGGCCGAGCAGGTGCCGCTGGCCGATCACCTCCTCCAGGCTCCGCGGGCGCATCCGGACCGCGAGGGGCTCCTGGCCGCGGTGCGCCTCCTCCGCCGCCGAATCGAACAGGCTGTCCACGCCCCGACAGTACCGCCGTCCGCGGGAGATCGGCTTCCCCGGACGGCCGCGGCACCCGGGAGATCAGCTTCCCCAGACGGCCACGGCGCCGCTGTGCCCGGCGCGCACCACGTAGTAGGCGGCCGCCACGGCCGCCACCACGGCCAGGCCGCCCACGGCCATGGAGACCGGGCGGCCGTACCGGTCGGCGCCGCCGGGCCGGGCGACGTGCAGCAGCCCCAGTGAGGCCAGGCCGAGGACGAGCACGACCAGCGCCAGCGGGGTACCGAAGCTCTCGTGCTCGGCGATGCGCTCGCCCAACCGCCCGCTCGCCGAGGAGAACCGGTCGGACTTCAGCGCCATGCCGCTCTGCCGGGCCGCCAAGGCCGCGACCGGGGCGGCCACCGCCAGACCCAGCAGCGCCCAGCCCAGTACGGCGCGCGTGCGCGGGGCCAGCGCGTAGACCGCGGCCGCCGCCGCCAGCAGCGGCGTCAGGACCACGCTCGCGTGGACGATCAGGGGATGGGCCGGCAGGCCCAGGATCTCGTTGAACATGGGGGGCTCCGGTCGTGCGGGTCCGTCTCGTCGCGGTGTCTCCGCGGTGTCTCCGTGGTGCCTCCGTGGCGGCTCCGCACTGCTTCCCGGCTGCTCGCACGGCGTCCCCACGGCGTCTCCGCGGTGTTGTCCACCGGGGGAATCCCATCACGGGCGGGATCTGGAGCACGTAAAAACCCGTCCGCTTCCTCCCTCCCGTCCCGGACGCCGGTTTCCGCCACTTACATCCAGCACACTCCGGGGCCGGTACGCTTTCGCGCGTCGGTTGATAGTCATGAAGACGGTGACCTGGAGGACATAGCGGTGAGCGGCGAAGACCGCCAGAGCCAGCTGGCGCGGGAGCACAGGGAGCGACAGGCCCGACGTGCTGAGCAGGCGAGCAAGGCGAAGCGGAACACCTTCATCGGAGCCGGCGCCGCGGTGGTGGTCGTGGTCGGAGGCGTGGTCGCCGCCTCGACGCTGGTCGGTTCGGACGACACGCAGGACGTGGCGGCGGTCAGCACGCCGACGCCGTCGCAGAGCCCGACGGAGGACCCGGCGGCCACCCCCGCGCCGAGCGCGAGCACACCGGCCAAGGCGGGTGCGGTCACCTGCGAGTACCGCAAGGACACCAGCGGCAGCCCCGCCAAGTTCGTGGGCTACCCGGCCAAGAAGCCGAACCTGAAGCTGAAGACGATGACGATCGTCACCAACCACGGCGACATCGTCATCGACCTGGCGACGCAGGCGGCCCCGTGCACCGTCAACTCGCTGGCCTTCCTGGCCAAGAAGAACTTCTACGACGACACCCGGTGCCACCGCCTGGCCACCCCGGAGAACTCCGGCCTGGGCCTGCTGCAGTGCGGCGACCCGCTGGCCAAGGCCGACGGCAAGAACTCCACCGACGGCCAGGGCAGCTCGGGCTACGTGTTCAACGACGAGAACCTGGGCGGCCTGTCGTACGGCAGGGGCACCGTCGCCCTGGCGCAGGCCCCGGACGCCTCCAACCAGAACGGCAGCCAGTTCTGGATCTCCTACAGCAACGAGACCGCCCAGCTCGACGCGATCCCGGCCTACACCCCGTTCGGCACGGTCTCCAAGGGCATGGAGATCGTCGACAAGATCGTCGCGGGTGGCTGGATCACCAACCCCGACGACGTCACCGGCGACGGCGGCTCGCACGCCCCCAAGATCCCGGTGCTCATCAAGGACGTCAAGGTCTCCTGACACGGCGTGCGCGACGCCCCGGCGGTGGACTCCACCGCCGGGGCGTCCGGCTTTCCGCGGCCCGTTCCGGCCCGCTCCGCGCCGGACACGGCGGCGCCCCGGCGGGCGGGAGGCCCACCGGGGCCCCGGTCGCGCGTGCGGGCCCGTCCCGCCGGGATCCCGGCGGGACGGGCGGACGGGTCAGGCCCCGGCCTGCTCGGCCGCCTCCTTGGGCTTGGCGTCCACACCGGCCTCCTTGCGCTGCTCGGCCGTGATCGGGGTGGGCGCCCCGGTCAGCGGGTCGAAGCCGGAGGCGGTCTTCGGGAAGGCGATGACGTCGCGGATCGAGTCGCCGCCCGCGAGCAGCATGCAGATCCGGTCCCAGCCGTAGGCGATGCCGCCGTGCGGCGGCGGGCCGTACTTGAACGCCTCCAGCAGGAAGCCGAACTTGCTCTCCGCCTCCTCCTTGGAGATGCCGAGCACCTCGAAGACGCGCTGCTGCATCTCGGCGCGGTGGATACGGATCGAGCCGCCGCCGATCTCCATGCCGTTGCAGACCATGTCGTAGGCGTAGGCCAGCGCCTCGCCGGGACGGTCCTGGAAGGTGTCGGCCCACTCGGGCTTGGGCCCGGTGAACGGGTGGTGGACGGCGGTCCAGCCGGACTGGCGGCCGACGTCGTCGTAGACCGGCTCGAACATGGGCGCGTCGACCACCCACAGGAAGTTCCAGGCCGACTCGTCGATCAGGCCGCAGCGCCGGCCGATCTCCAGGCGGGCCGCGCCGAGCAGGTCGCGGGACTCGGCGGGCTTGCCCGCGGCGAAGAACACCGCGTCGCCCGGCTTGGCGCCCGCCTTCGCGGCCAGGCCCGCGGTCTCGGTCTCCGACAGGTTCTTGGCGACCGGCCCGCCGAGCGTGCCGTCCTCGCCGATCAGCACGTAGGCCAGGCCCCGGGCACCGCGCGACTTGGCCCACTCCTGCCAGCCGTCCAGCTCCTTGCGGGTCTGGGAGGCGCCGCCCGGCATCACCACGGCGCCGACGTACGGCGCCTGGAAGACGCGGAAGCCCGTCCCGGCGAAGAACTCGGTCATCTCGACCAGCTCGCAGCCGAAGCGCAGGTCCGGCTTGTCGGAGCCGTAGCGGGCCATCGCCTCGGCGTAGGTCATCCGGGGCAGCGGCATGGGGATCTCGTAGCCGAGGATCTCCTTCCAGATCCGCCCGATCAGCGCCTCGCCGACCGCGATCACGTCCTCCTGGTCGACGAAGGACATCTCGACGTCGATCTGGGTGAACTCCGGCTGCCGGTCGGCGCGCAGGTCCTCGTCGCGGTAGCACTTGGCGAGCTGGTAGTAGCGCTCCAGGCCGGCGACCTGCAGCAGCTGCTTGAACAGCTGCGGCGACTGCGGCAGGGCGTACCAGCTGCCGGGCTGGAGGCGGACCGGGACCAGGAAGTCGCGGGCGCCCTCGGGCGTGGAGCGGGTCAGCGTCGGGGTCTCGACGTAGACGAACCCGTGCTCCTTCATCACCTCGTGGGCGAGGTAGGTGGCCTGCGAACGGATCCGCATGGCGTGGGCGACCTGCTGGCGGCGGATGTCGAGGTAGCGGTACTTGAGCCGGGCCTCCTCCGAGACGCCCGTCGTGCCCTCGATGGGGAACGGCAGCGGAGCCGACTCGCTCAGCACCTCCACCTCGGCCGCGACGACCTCGATCTCACCGGTCGGCAGGTCGGGGTTCTCGTTGCCCGCGGGCCGCACCCGCACCTCGCCGACGACCTTCACGCAGTACTCGGCACGCAGGCCGTGCGCGTCGTCCTCCTCGCGGAAGACCACCTGTGCCGTGCCGGAGGCGTCGCGCAGGTCGATGAAGACCACGCCGCCGTGGTCGCGGCGGCGCGCCACCCATCCGGCCAGCGTCACCTGCTCGCCCGCGTGCTCCTTGCGGAGCGATCCCGCGGTGTGCGTGCGAATCACGAAAACTTCCCCTTCAGGATTTCGGCGACCTCGGCCAACGGCACCTCGGTCTGCTCTGCGGTGGTCAGGTCCTTCAGCTGCACGGCCTGCGCCGTGAGGTCGCGCTCGCCCAGGATCAGCGCGTAGCGCGCCCCGGACCGGCCGGCGCCCTTCATGGCCCCCTTGACGCCCTTGCCGCCGAACGACATGTCGGCGTCGAGGCCCGCCCGGCGCAGCTCGGTGACGAGCTGGAACATCCGGCGGCGCGCCGCGTCGCCCAGCGGGACACCGTACACCTGGACGCGCCCGCGCGCCTCGTCCCGCTCCAGCAGCCCCTCGGCCTCCATGGCGAGGATCGTGCGGTCCACGCCGAGCGCCCAGCCGACGCTCGGCAGCGCCGGTCCGCCGATCATCTCGCTCAGCCCGTCGTAGCGCCCTCCGCCGCCGACCGCGGACTGCGATCCCAGGCCGTCGTGGACGAACTCGAAGGTGGTGCGCGTGTAGTAGTCGAGCCCGCGGACCAGCCGGGGGTCGTCGGTGTAGGCGATGCCGGAGGCGGTCAGCAGGGCGCGGACCTCCTCGTGGTAGGCCTTGCAGTCCTCGCACAGGTGGTCGACGACCAGCGGCGCGCCGGCGAGCTGCGCCTGCACCTCGGGCCGCTTGTCGTCCAGCACGCGCAGCGGGTTGATCTCGATCCGCTCCCGGGTGGGCTCGTCGAGGTCGAGGGCGCGCAGGAAGTCCTGGAGCGCGGCGCGGTAGGCCGGACGGCACTCCTTGCAGCCCAGCGTGTTGAGCAGCAGCCGGACACCGGTCAGGCCCAGCGCGGCGTAGCCGTCGTGGGCCAGCAGGATCAGCTCGGCGTCCAGCGCCGGGTCCTCGGCGCCGACGGCCTCGGCACCGACCTGCGAGAAGTGCCGGTAGCGGCCCTTCTGCGCGCGCTCGTAGCGGAACTGGCTCCCGGAGTACCAGAGCTTGACCGGGAGCTGCCCGTTGTGCAGGCCGTGCTGGAGCACGGCCCGCATGACCGGGGCCGTGCCCTCCGGGCGCAGCGTGATGGAGCGCCCGCCCTTGTCGGTGAAGGTGTACATCTCCTTGGAGACGACGTCGGTCGACTCGCCGACCCCGCGGATGAACAGCGCGGTGTCCTCGAAGGTCGGCGTCTCGACGTAGCCGTAGCCCGCGCGGCGGACCGGGGCGACGAGCGCCTCGCGCACGGCGAGGACGCGCTCGGAGCGCGGCGGGAGCCAGTCGAAGGTGCCCTTGGGCGCCTGGAAGGTCATGGTGTCTAGATTCCCCTGGTGGGACCGGCGAGCGGGGCGGCCTCCGCGAGGTACGGGTTGGTGGCGCGCTCGGTGCCGATCGTGGTCTGTGGTCCGTGGCCGGGCAGGACCACCGTGTCGTCCGGCAGCGGCAGGCACTTGGCCGCCAGGCTGCGCAGGATCGTCGGGTAGTCGCCGCCCGGCAGGTCGGTGCGGCCGATGGAGCCGGCGAACAGCAGGTCGCCCGAGAACATCACGTCCGGGATCTCGTCCGTGCGGGGCAGCCTGAACGTCACCGACCCCCTGGTATGGCCCGGCGTGTGGTCGACCACCAGCTCCATGCCCGCGAGGCGGAGCACCTCGCCGTCGGCGAGCTCGCGCACGTCGTCCGGCTCGGTGAAGGTCAGCCCGCCGAACAGCTGCTGCCGCGTCGTCAGCGACAGCCCCTTGCCCGGGTCGGAGAGCAGCTCCCGGTCCTCCGGGTGGATCCACGCCGGCACGTCCCGGGCGCCGCAGACGGGGGCCACCGACCACATGTGGTCGATGTGGCCGTGCGTGACCAGCACCGCGACCGGCTTGAGCCGATGCTCGCGCAGCACGTCGTCCAGGTCGCCGACG
Organism: Planomonospora alba; assembly: GCF_039534085.1. NCBI lineage: Bacteria > Bacillati > Actinomycetota > Actinomycetes > Streptosporangiales > Streptosporangiaceae > Planomonospora > Planomonospora alba. The sequence continues at coordinate 39,425 of NZ_BAAAUT010000037.1, read as the reverse complement.
GCGTTCTGCCCCGGATCGACGATCACGCACTCCTCGCCCGCGGCGGGGGCGACGACGTAGCAGTTGGCCTGGAAGGACCCTGCGGGGAAGCCGGCGATCAGCATCTGCCTCAGCTGTCTCGTCAAGAATGCGGATGGGAATGTAACCGAAGGGTACCGTTGAGGGTCTGCGGGCTGCGAACCATGACCCTCCGGCCGATACGATTCGCCCACCTCGATATCGATACTCCGGCACTCGGGAGGGCGAAGCTGTGAGCGGCAAGGACCGCCAGAAGCAGTTGGCGCGCGAGCACTACGAGCGGCAGATGCGGCGGCGCGCGGAGCGCGAGGCCAGGGCCAAGCGGATGACGATCGTCGGGAGCAGCGTGGCCACGGTGGTGGTCGTGGGCGCCGTCGTCGCCGCGACGGTGCTGCTCGGCGGGGACGACAGCTCGACCACCACCACGGCGGCGACCCCCGGGCCGTCCGCGAGCCAGACCGCCGCCCAGCCCACGGCCTACGACGCGGCCGCCGGCACCTGCGGCTACGTGGCGGCCCCCGAGGGCGAGGTCAAGGACGTCGGCATGCCCCCGGCCCAGGTCGACACCTCACCCAAGACGATGACCCTGAAGACCAACCTGGGCGACATCGTCGTCAAGCTCGACGCCGCCAAGACCCCCTGCACGGTCAACTCCTTCGCCCACCTGGCCGGCAAGGACTACTTCGACGGCTCCAAGTGCCACCGCCTGGGCTCCGACCGGTTCCCGATCCTGCAGTGCGGCGACCCGCTGGCCAAGGCCGACGGCAAGGGCACGACCGACGGCCAGGGCGGGCCCGGCTACCGCTTCGTGGACGAGAACCTCGAAGGCGCGAAGTACACCCGCGGCGTGGTGGCCATGGCCAACAGCGGCCCGAACACCAACGGCAGCCAGTTCTTCATCGTGTACGGCGACGCCACCCTGCCCGCGAACTACACACCGTTCGGTACGGTTACCAAGGGTCTGGAGATCGTCGACGAGGTGAACAAGGCCGGCGTCATCGGCGACGGAGGCGACGGGACCGGCGCCCCCAAGAAGACGGTGGAGATCAAAGACGTGACAATATCCGCCAAGGGCTGACGTAATACAACCGAACACATCCGGGGCCGACCGCCCCGGGAGGGCTGACGAAAGTGCGGGAGGACACGGTGAGCACCGACCCGTGGGGCCGGGTAGACGACGACGGCACCGTCTACGTGCGTACGGCTGAGGGAGAGCGGGCCGTCGGGTCCTGGAAGGCCGGCGAACCGGAGGAGGCCCTGGCCTACTTCCGGCGCAAGTTCGAGGAACTGGCCGGTCAGGTCGCGCTGCTGGAGCAGCGCGTCCGCGGCACCGACCTGGCCCCCGCCCAGGCGGAGGCGTCCATCGCCAAGCTCCGCGAGTCCGTCGCCGACGCGCACGCGGTCGGCGACCTGGACGCGCTGCTGAAGCGGCTGGACGCGCTCAGCGAGCTGGTGGCCCAGCGCCGCGAGGAGGTCAAGGCCGCCAGGGACGCGGCGCGCGCCGAGGCCCGGGCCGTCAAGGAGCGCATCGTCGCCGAGGCCGAGAACGTCGCGGAGTCCACCACCCACTGGAAGACGGGCGGTGAGCGCCTGCGCCAGCTGGTGGAGGAGTGGAAGGCCGCCGAGCGGATCGACCGGGTCACCGAGGCGGCGCTGTGGAAGCGCCTGTCGGCCGCCCGCACGGCCTTCGCCAAGCGCCGCAAGGCCTACTTCGCGGGGCTGGACGAGCAGCGGGAGGGCGTGCGCTCCGTCAAGGAGCGCATCGTCACCGAGGCGGAGTCCCTGGCCTCCTCCACGGACTGGGGGCCCACCGCCTCGGCCTACCGCGAGCTGATGCGGCAGTGGAAGAGCGCGGGCCGGGCCTCCCGGGAGGTCGAGGACGAGCTCTGGGGCCGGTTCAAGGCCGCCCAGGACCAGTTCTTCCAGGCCCGCTCGGCGGTCTTCGCCGAGCGGGACGCCTCGTTCGCGGCCAACGCGGAGGTCAAGGAGCAGCTCCTGGCCGAGGCCGAGAAGATCCTCCCCGTCTCCGACGCCCGGGCCGCCCGGGCCGCGTTCCGCGGTGTCCTGGAGCGCTGGGAGGAGGCCGGGCCCGTCCCGCGGGAGCAGCGCGACCGGCTGGAGGGCGGGCTGCGCCGGATCGACGACGCGATCCGCAAGGCCGAGGAGGCGGAGTGGAAGCGCTCCAACCCCGAGGCCCGGGCCCGCGCGCAGAACACGGTGGACCAGCTGCGCAGGTCCATCGGGCAGCTGGAGGCCCGCCTGGACAAGGCCCGGGCCGCCGGCAAGGACAAGGACGTCAAGGACGCGGAGGAGGCCCTGGCCGCCCGGCGCTCCTGGCTGGAGGAGGCCGAGCGCACGCTCGCCGAGTTCTCCTGACCGTCCGATCACGACCGGGGCGCGCCTCCTGCCGGAGGCGCGCCCCGCGCCGGCTCAGGATCCGGCGCCGCTGACCCGGTAGACGTCGTAGACGCCCTGGATGTTGCGGACGGCCTTCAGGACGTGCCCCAGGTGCTTGGGGTCGCCCATCTCGAAGGTGAACTTGCTGATCGCGACCCGGTCGCGGGAGGTCGTCACCGACGCCGACAGGATGTTCACGTGCTGGTCGGACAGGGTCCGGGTGACGTCCGAGAGCAGCCGGGGGCGGTCGAGCGCCTCGACCTGGATGGCGACCAGGAAGACCGAGTCCTCACTCGGCGACCAGGACACCTCCACCAGCCGGTCCGGCTCGGACTTGAGCTGCGCGACGTTGGGGCAGTTGCTGCGGTGCACCGAGACGCCGTGGCCGCGGGTGACGAACCCGACGATCTCGTCCCCGGGGACCGGGGTGCAGCAGCGCGACAGGCGCACCCAGACGTCGGAGTCGCCCGCGACCACCACACCGGCGCCCCCGCCGCCGCGGGGACGGCCGCGCAGCTTCGTCGGGACCGCCGCCTCGGCGATGTCCTCCTCGGCGGCCTCCACTCCCCCGACGGACTGCACCAGCTTCTGCACGACCGTCTGGGCGGCCACGTGGCCCTCTCCGACGGCCGCGTACAGCGAGGAGACGTCCGGGTAGCGCATGTCCCTGGCGAGCGCCAGGAGCGACTCCCCGGACAGCAGGCGCTGCAGCGGCAGGCCCTGCTTGCGCATGGCACGGCCGATGGCCTCCTTGCCCGCCTCGATCGCGGTCTCGCGGCGCTCCTTGGAGAACCACTGGCGGATCTTGTTGCGGGCGCGGCCGGACTTGACGAACTTCAGCCAGTCGCGGGAGGGGCCGGCGTCCGGCGACTTCGAGGTGAAGATCTCGACCGTGTCGCCGTTGCCCAGCCGGGACTCCAGCGGCACCAGGCGCCCGTTGACCCTGGCCCCGATGCAGCGGTGGCCCACCTCGGTGTGCACGGCGTAGGCGAAGTCGACCGGGGTCGCGCCCTCCGGGAGGGCGATCACCTGCCCCCGGGGGGTGAAGACGTAGACCTCCGAGACCGACAGGTCGAAGCGGAGCGACTCCAGGAACTCACCGGGGTCGGCGGTCTCCTTCTGCCAGTCCAGCAGCTGGCGGAGCCAGGCCATGTCGCCGGCGGCCTTGAGCTTCGACCCGGAAGGCCCGGAGGTGTTCATCTCCTCCTTGTACTTCCAGTGCGCGGCGACGCCGTACTCGGCCCGGTGGTGCATGGCGTGGGTGCGGATCTGCAGCTCCACCGGCTTGCCCTCGGGACCGATCACCGTGGTGTGCAGCGACTGGTACATGTTGAACTTGGGCATCGCGATGTAGTCCTTGAACCGGCCGGGCACCGGGTTCCACCGCGCGTGGATCGTTCCGAGGGCGGCGTAGCAGTCGCGCACCGTGTCCACGAGCACCCGGATGCCCACCAGGTCGTAGATGTCGTCGAACGCGACGTCGCGCGCGATCATCTTCTGGTAGACCGAGTAGTAGTGCTTGGGCCGGCCCTTGACCACCGCGCGGATCTTCGCCTCGCGCAGGTCGGCGGAGACCTTCTCGATGACCTCCTGCAGGAACAGGTCGCGGCGCGGGGCCCGCTCCGAGACCATCCGGGCGATCTCGTCGTAGCGCTTGGGGTAGAGCATGGCGAACGCGAGGTCCTCCAGCTCCCACTTGATGGTGTTCATGCCCAGCCGGTGGGCGAGCGGGGCGAAGATCTCCAGCGTCTCGCGGGACTTCTGCTGCCGCTTGTGCTCCGGCAGGTAGCGCATCGTGCGCATGTTGTGCAGCCGGTCGGCGAGCTTGATGACCAGCACCCGGATGTCGCGGGACATCGCCACGACCATCTTGCGCACGGTCTCGGCCTGGGCCGCGTCACCGAACTTGACCTTGTCGAGCTTGGTGACGCCGTCGACCAGCAGGGCGATGTTCTCGCCGAAGTCGGCGCGCAGCTCGTCCAGGCTGTAGGCGGTGTCCTCGACGGTGTCGTGCAGCAGCGCGGCGCAGAGCGTCTCGTCGTCGGTGCCCAGCTCGGCCAGGATCGTCGCGACCGCCAGCGGATGGGTGATGTAGGGGTCGCCGCTCTTGCGCTTCTGGTCGCGGTGGTGGTAAGCCGCCACGTCGTAGGCACGCTCGATCAGCCGCAGGTCCGCCTTCGGATGGGTCGCGCGGACCGTGCGGAACAGCGGCTCAAGCACCGGGTTCATGGCGCCACCCCATTGTCCCCCCAGGCGGGCCAGCCTGCGCCGCACCGCCGGTCTCTCCTCCGCGGCTCCGGACACGGCCGCGCCGGCATCGCCTGCCGGGACGGCCGTCTCGGAACCGCCTTCGCCGGCGGTCACGTCGGGCACGACCACATCACGGGGCACTCAGACTCCTCACCCTCGAGTCCAGATCCCATCAGTGTATCCAGACCCGCACAGGTACTTCCCCGGGCGGGGCGGCTCAGACGACCACGAGGGGGTGGAGTTCGACCCCGGTGAGCCGCTCCCGCCCCTTGAGGAAGGACAGTTCCATCAGCACGGCCACGGCGACGACCTCGGCGCCCGCCCTGCGGACCAGCTCCACCGTCGCGCGCGCCGTACCGCCCGTGGCGAGCACGTCGTCGACGATCAGGACGCGGTCACCCGGGGCGAACGCGTCCCGGTGGACCTCGATGACGGCCGAGCCGTATTCGAGATCATAGGCCTCGTCGAGCGTCTCCGAGGGGAGTTTGCCCTTCTTCCGCACCGGGACGAACCCGGCGCGCGCCTTGTAGGCCGCCGGGGCGGCCAGGATGAACCCGCGCGCCTCGATGCCGACGACCTTGTCCACCTCGTGGAGTCCCGCGAACGCGTCCGTCACCGCGGCGAACGCCTCGGGGTCGGACAGCAGCGGGGTGATGTCCTTGAACACCACCCCCGGCTGCGGGTAGTCGGGCACGTCGCGGATCCGGTCCAGGATCAGCCGGCTCAGGTCACTGTCACTCATCGTCCCACCCCGCAGGAGAAGGCGCCCCGTCCAGAAGAACGCCTCCGCCCCGGGCGCGGGGGCGGAGGCGCGTGCCCGGCGGCCCTCCGCGCGGAGGACCGCCCGTGACTCTACTTCTTCCTGCGCTTGTCGCCGCCGGAGCCGCTCGCCGCCCCGGCCGCCACCGGCTGGCGGCCGGCCTTGGCCGCGCCGCCGGTGGAGGCGAGCCTGCGGGCGATCGCCTGGTAACGCGGCTCGCGCTCCTTCAGCGTCACCAGCATCGGCGTCGCCACGCACAGCGAGGAGTACGTGCCGACGATCATGCCGACGAACAGCGCCAGCGACAGGTCCTTCAGCGTGCCGGCGCCGAACAGCGTGGTGCCGATGAACAGGATCGCCGCGACCGGCAGGATCGCCACCAGGGTGGTGTTCAGCGACCGGATCAGCGTGTGGTTCAGCGCGTCGTTGGCGGCCTGCGAGTAGGTCACCTTGGAGGTCGTGCCGAGCTTGGCGGTGACCTCCTTGATCATGTCGAACACGACGACCGCGTCGTAGAGCGAGTAGCCGAGGATCGTCAGGAAGCCCAGCAGGGTCGCCGGGGTGACCTCGAACTGCGACCAGGCGTAGACGCCCGCGGTGATCACCAGGTCGTGGACGAGGGCCACGATGGCGGCCAGCGCCATCTTCCACTCGAAGGCCATCGTCAGGTACAGGATGATCGCCAGCATGAAGACGATCAGGCCGATGACGCCCTTGCTCGCGACCTGGCCGCCCCACGAGGCGCCGATCACCTGGACGGTGACGTCGTTCTGCTTGATGCCGAAGTCGTCGGCGACGGCCTTCTGGACCGCGGTGACCTGCTCGGCAGGGAGGCTCTCGGTGGTGACCCGCCAGCCGTTGTTGGTCGTCTGCACGATGACCTGGTGCGCGCCGGCCTCCTGGACCGAGCCGCGGACCTCCTCGATGGTGGCCGACGGCGCCTTGAAGGAGAACACCGATCCGCCCTTGAACTCCACGCCGAGCTTCAGGCCGCCGTTGACGACCAGGCCAGCGATGGAGATCAGCAGCAGGAAGGCGGACAGCCCGTACCAGAGCTTCTGCTTCCCGACGAAGTCGACGTTGGTCTCGCCCCGGTACAGGCGAGTCACGAGGCCGGCCATCACGCCTCCTGCAAAGCGGTCGTGGAGCCGGCGTGCGGCTCGTTGCTCATGCGCTCGGCGTCCAGGCCGGAGAGCTTGTGGCCCTTGGCGAAGAACTTCAGCCTGGCCAGCAGGGCGACGAACGGCTTGGTGAACATGAACACCACGGCGATGTCGATGAGGGTGGTCAGGCCCATCGCGAACGCGAACCCGGCCACGCCGCCGACCGCCAGGAAGTAGAGGACCACGGCGGCGATGAACATGACCGCGTCGGCGATCAGGATCGTGCGGCGGGCGCGGACCCAGGCGACCTCGATGGCCGAGCGGAGCGTGCGGCGGCCCTCCTTCATCTCGTCGCGGATGCGCTCGAAGTAGACGATGAAGGAGTCCGCGGTGATGCCGATCGAGACGATCAGGCCGATGATGTGCGGCAGCGAGAGGCGGAAGCCCGCGAAGTGGCCGAGCAGCACCACCGACTGGTAGGTGAGGATCGAGGCGACCGCGAGGCTCAGCACCGAGACGACACCCAGACCCCGGTAGTAGAGCAGCGAGTAGACGACCACCAGGCCGAGACCGATCGCGCCGGCGATGAGGCCGCCGCGGAGCTGGTCGGCGCCCAGGGTGGAGGAGACCTCGTCGATCGAGCTCTTCTCGAACTTCAGCGGGAGCGCGCCGTACTTGAGCTGGTTGGCCAGCTCGGTGGCGGTCACCTGGGTGAAGCTGCCGGAGATCTGCGCCCGGCCGCCGGTGATCGGCTCCTGGATGACCGGGGCGGAGATGACCACGCCGTCCAGGACCATGGCGACCTGGTTGCGGGGCTCGGCGGAGTTGAAGGCGGTGGTGGTGACCTTGGACCACTGGTCCGGCCCCTGGCCCTTGAAGGAGAGCTGCACGAGCCACTCACCGGTGCTCGGCTCCACGCCGGCCTCCGCGCTGTCGATCGCGGTGCCGGTCACGGCCGCCTTCTCCAGGACGTACTTGGCGCTGCCGTCCTGGCTGCAGGCGACGAACTGCTGGTTCGGGTCGTCCTGGGCGCCCTGGCCCTTGTCCTGCTTGGAGCAGTCGAGCGTCTTGAACCGCTCCAGCACCGCCGGGTCGATGCCGGTGGTGTCGACGCCTGCCAGCGGGTCGTCGGCCGCGGCCGTCGGCGTCGCGGACGGCGCGGCGCTCCCGCTCGGTCGCGCCGACGGTTCGGCGCCTCCGTCGGAGTCCGCCGCGGGCGTCTTCCGCTGCCGGGGGGCCGCCGACTGCGACGGGCTCGGGTTGGTCAGGGCCGAGGACAGCGCGCGGCCCGCGGGCGAGCCGCTCGGGCTCGCCTGCGCGCTCGAGGAGGGCGCGGGCACGCGCGTGCCCTTCTGACCGGTGGCCGCGGGCGAGGGGGACGGCTGCGGCGTCTGGGCGGCCGTGTCGCCCGGGGTCGGGGCCTGGGTGGCCATCTCGCCCGGGGTCTGGGGCGAGCCCGCGGCGATCGCCAGCACCTGGCGGAAGCGCAGCTCCGCGGTCGTGCCGACCAGCTTGACGACCTCCTCCTGGCCGACTCCGGGGACGGAGATGACGATGTTGTCACCGGCCTTGGCGACTTCGGCGTCGGAGATGCCGCTGCCGTTCACCCGGTCCCGGATGATGTTCACAGCCAGGTCGAGGCTCTCCTCGGTGGGAGCGCCGCCGTCGGGGGTGATGGGCGACAGCGTCACTGTCGTGCCGCCCGCGAGGTCGAGGCCATATTCGGGGGTGAGCGCCTTGTTGAGCAGCATCACCCCGCCCATGGCGAGGATGAGCGCCAGAAGCGCCAGGAGCATGCGCCCCGGTCTGCTCTGGCCACTGGTCGGTCGGGCCACTGGTCGTCAGTTCTTTCGGTTAAGGGGGATTGGGGGCGAGCTGCGCTCAGGGCTTCTTGTTGGGAGCCGGGTCCTGGTTGTCACCCTGCTGCTCGGGGACCTCGGTCACGTCGTCGTCGATGCCCGCGACGTCCTCGGTCTCGTCCGCCGCGGGCATCACGCGCCCGATGGCGGCCTTGACCCAGCGGGTCTCGACACCGGGGGCGACCTCCAGGATCACGTCCTCGGCGTCGATGCCCACCACGGTGCCGAACAGCCCCGTCGTGGTCATGACCCGGGTCCCCGGCGTCAGGGAGTTCTGCATCTGGATCTGCTCCTGCTGCCGCTTACGCTGCGGGCGGATGAGCAGGAAGTAGAACACCACGACCATCAGAGCGATCATGATGAGGCTTGAGTAGTCGCCCATGGGGCCGTTCCTCCAACTTGAGAATGACCGGCCTGGCGCCGGACGTCGTATACGGCCACGCCGCTCAGCACGTCAGCCTACACAGCCAGCCAGGCCACGGAGTTTAGGCGAGCTGTTAGAAGCGCGGCAACGAGGTCACGATCGGGCGTACGGGGAAGTTCCCGTTTCGAGACTCTCGTCACCGATCCGTGATCGGCCCCGTACGGCCCGCCCGCCGGGACGCCCGCGGCCTCGTCACTGAGGACAACGCCGCAGGAGCGGCCGGTCTTCCGGGAACGCCCCGCCCGCGTGGCGGCAATCCGCAGGCGGGGCGCCTCCGGGCGCCCGCAGGCAGGACCCTCGGGCGCCGGGCACGGCCGCCGGGGCTCCGCGGGCGCCGGACGCCTCCGCAGAGCAGGGCCCTCAGGCGCCGAACGCGTCCGGCGGCGGCGTCATCCCCATGTGCAGCCACGCCGCGGCGGTGGCGACCCGGCCGCGCGGGGTCCGGGCCAGCAGCCCCTGCCGGACCAGGAACGGCTCGGCGACCACCTCGACCGTCTCGGGCTCCTCCCCCACCGCGACGGCCAGGGTGGACAGGCCGACCGGTCCTCCGCCGAACCTGCGCAGCAGCACCTCCAGCACCGCCCGGTCCAGCCGGTCCAGCCCTTCGGCGTCGACCTCGTAGAGGTCCAGCGCGGCCGCGGCGACCTGCCGGGAGATCACCCCGTCCGCCCGGACCTCGGCGAAGTCGCGCACCCGGCGGAGCAGCCGGTTGGCGATGCGGGGCGTGCCGCGCGAGCGCCCGGCGATCTCCCGCGCCGCGTCGGCGGGCAGTTCCAGGCCGAGCAGCCGCGCCGAGCGGTGCAGCACCTGCTCCAGCTCCCCGACCTCGTAGAAGTCCATGTGCGCGACGAAGCCGAACCTGTCGCGCAGCGGCGCGGGCAGCAGGCCCGCCCGGGTGGTGGCGCCGACCAGGGTGAACGGCGCGATCTCCAGCGGGATCGCGGTCGCCCCCGGCCCCTTGCCCACCACGACGTCGACCCGGAAGTCCTCCATCGCGAGGTAGAGCATCTCCTCGGCGGGCCGGGCCATCCGGTGGATCTCGTCGACGAACAGGACCTCGCCCTCCGAGAGGGTCGACAGGATCGCCGCGAGGTCGCCCGCCCGCTCCAGCGCCGGCCCCGAGGTGATGCGGAGCGGCACGCCCAGCTCGGTCGCGATGATCATCGACAGGGTCGTCTTGCCGAGTCCCGGCGACCCGCTCATCAGCACGTGGTCCGGCGGCCGGCCGCGGCGCAGGGCGCTGTGCAGCACCAGTGAGAGCTGCTCGCGCACCCGGGCCTGTCCGATGAACTCCGCCAGCCGCTTGGGCCGGAGCGCGGCCTCGATCAGCCGCTCGTCACCCTCGGCCTCCGGCGACACCAGGTCGCGCTCGGGATTCATGCCGCCCCCTCCGCCGGCCGCGTCCGCGCCGCCGCGCCCGCGGCCCGCCCGCTCCGCTCGTCCACGCGCACCACTGCGCTCACCGCACGCTCAGCACGCGCAGCGCCGCCTTCAGCAGGGCCGCGACCTGCGGGGTCCGGCCCGCCGCCACCTCGGCGTCGGCCTGCGGGCCCACCGCGGCGACCGCCTCGTCGGCGTCCTTGGCCGAGTAGCCCAGGCCGACCAGCCCCGAGTGGACCTGGTCCCGCCAGGCGGGCGCGGCCGCCCGGCCGTCGAGCGCGGCGCTGACGGCCTCCTCCGGGGTGCCCAGCCTGTCCTTGAGGTCGACGATGATCCGCTGGGCGCCCTTGGGGCCGACGCCCGGGACCCGGGTCAGCGCCTTGACGTCGGCGGAGGCCACGGCCATCCGGAGCGCGTCGGGCGTGTGCACGGCCAGCATGGCCAGCGCGACCTTGGGCCCGACCCCGTTGGCGGCCTGCAGCATCTCGAAGACACCGCGCTCGTCGTCGTCGGCGAACCCGAACAGGGTGAGCGAGTCCTCCCGGACCACCAGGGAGGTGGCCAGGCGGGTCTCCTCCCCCGTCCGCAGCGTCGCGAGCGTGCCGGGGGTGCAGTGCACCAGCACGCCCACGCCGCCGACCTCGACCACCGCCCTGTCGTGCGCGATGGCGGTCACCCGTCCCCGCACCGAGGCGATCACTTCACCGTTCCTCTCGCATGTCCGCCGCGGCCCCGGCCGCGGAAGTAGGCCGCCGCGGTCGTGCCCGGCTCCGTCCTCGTCCTGGCCAGCGCCTCGGCCAGGCGGTTGTGCGCCCCGCCCCGCCACACGTGGCAGATGGCGAGCGCGAGGGCGTCGGCGGCGTCGGCGGGCTTCGGCATCGCGTCGAGCCGCAGCAGCCTGGTCACCATGGTGCCGACCTGCTGCTTGCCGGCCGTGCCGCTGCCGGTGATCGCGGCCTTCACCTCCGACGGCGTGTGCAGCGCCACCGGGATGCCCCGCCGCGAGGCGCACAGGATGGCGACGGCGGAGGCCTGGGCCGTGCCCATCACGGTCCTGAGGTTGTGCTGGGCGAAGACCCGCTCGACGGCCACGGCGTCCGGCCTGACCTCGTCGAGCCACCGCTCGATCCCGGCCTCCACGGCCACCAGCCTCGCTCCGATCTCGTCGTCGGCCGCCGTGCGCACGACGCCGACCTTGACCAGGCGCAGCGGCGCGCCGGGGCGTCCCTCCACCGCGCCGAGCCCGCACCGGGTCAGCCCCGGATCGACCCCCATCACCCGCAGCTCGGGCACCCGCACCGGCACGCCTCCCACCCGCCGAACACCTGTTCGGTGCCCGACTCTACCGCCTGGCGGCCCCGCCCGCACGGACACCCGGCCGCCCCGGCGCCGGATCTCACAGGCGCTGGGCGGCGGGCTCCCCGCCGTCCTCCGCCGCGGCCGCGGCCCGCAGCCGGTCCAGCCGCTCCATCACCGGCGTCGCCGTGATCCCGTGCAGGACCAGCGAGGCCAGTACGGTGAAGGCCACCACGGCCCAGATCTCCTCGGCGGGCACCCCGAAGTCGGCGTGCCCGAGCCCGTAGGCGAGGTAGTACAGCGAGCCGATGCCCCGGATGCCGAAGAAGGCGATCACGCCGCGCTCGCGCCGCCCCGCCCGTCCGCCGAGCCCGGCGAGCCCTCCGGCCAGCGGCCGGACCACCAGGAGCAGCAGCAGTCCGACCGCGGCCCCCTCCCAGGTGAGCGCGGCCAGGCCGCCGGTCGCGACGAACCCGCCGAGCAGCAGGATCAGCCAGGCGGTCAGCAGCCGCTCGATCTGCTCGATGAAGCCGTGCAGCACGCCGTTGTAGCCGTGGGTGCGCTCGGCGGCCCTGATCGTGCAGGCGGTCACGAACACCGCGATGAAGCCGTACCCGCCCACCAGTTCGGTGGCGCCGTACGCCAGGAGCGTCGCGGCCAGCGCGACGAAGCCGTCGCGGTGCTCGGCCAGCCTCAGGTCCGCCGTCCTGGCCCGGAAGAAGAGCCGCCCCAGCAGCGTGCCGGTCGCCAGGCCGCCCAGCACCCCGACGGCGCTCCTGTAGAGCAGGTCCGTCAGCGCCCACTCGGTGAGCCAGCCGGCGCCGCCTCCGGCGAGGGCGAAGGCGATCGCGGCGTAGACGAGCGGGAAGGCCAGGCCGTCGTTGAGCCCGGCCTCGGAGGTGAGCGTGAAGCGCACCTCGTCGTCGTCCTTCTCGGAGTCGACCGGCTGGCCGACCTGCACGTCGGAGGCGAGCACCGGATCGGTGGGCGAGAGCACCGCGCCGAGCAGCAGCGCCGCGGCCCACGGCCAGCCCAGCAGGCCGTGCGCGGCGAGGGCGACCGCCGCCACGCTCAGCGGCATCGTCCACGCCAGCAGCCGCCAGGTCGAGCCCCAGCGCGCCCAGCCGAAGGGCCGGTTGACCGCCAGTCCTGCGCCCATCAGCGAGACGATGACGCAGATCTCGGTGGCGTGCTCGACCAGCGCCCGGTGGGCGACCGGGTCGGGCCGGGAGAGCCCCAGCGGCACCAGGTAGAGGAGGAACCCGCCGATCAGGCAGGCCAGCGGCAGCGAGAAGGGCCGCCGGTCGAGCAGCTGCGGGAGCACGGCCGCGAGCAGGGCGCCGACGCCGGCCACCGCGAAGACGAGATCAGGGTTCCCCATGGTGAGGCGCTGCTACCCGCACATGACGGGACAAACCTCACGAAACGATCACTGCGGGCGGCGGACCCGGGCGCCCCCCCGCTCGCGGGGGGCGTGCCCCGCGGGCCGGGAGCGCTCCCCCGGAGGAGCGCGGCGCCCGCGCCGCGGACCGGGACCTCCGCGCTCCCGGAGGAGCCGGGCCGTCCGCCGGGCGGGCGCCTTCCGGCCGGTCAGGCCTCGATCTTCTCCATGACCTCGTCGGAGACGTCGAAGTTGGCCCACACGTTCTGCACGTCGTCGCTGTCCTCGAGCGCGTCGATCAGCCGGAAGACCTTGCGCGCGCCCTCCTCGTCCAGGGGGACGTTCATCGTCGGCAGGAAGCTCGACTCGGCCGAGTCGTAGTCGATCCCGGCGTCCTGCAGGGCCTTGCGGACCGGGACGAGGTCACCGGCCTCGCAGACGACCTCGTAGCTCTCACCCAGGTCGTTGACCTCCTCGGCGCCCGCGTCGAGGACGGCCATCAGCACGTCGTCCTCCGACAGCCCGCCCTTGGGGACGATCACGACGCCCTTGCGGTTGAACATGTAGGACACCGAGCCGGGGTCGGCCAGCGAGCCGCCGTTGCGGGTCAGCGCGACGCGGACCTCGGAGGCCGCCCGGTTGCGGTTGTCGGTCAGGCACTCGATCAGCACCGCGACGCCGCCGGGGGCGTAGCCCTCGTACATGATGGTCTGCCAGTCGGCGCCGCCCGCCTCCAGGCCGCCGCCGCGCTTGCGGGCGCGCTCGATGTTGTCCAGCGGGACCGAGTTCTTCCTGGCCTTGGTGATGGCGTCGTACAGCGTCGGGTTGCCGTCCGGGTCGGGGCCACCGGTCCGGGCCGCGACCTCGATGTTCTTGATGAGCTTGGCGAACAGCTTGCCCCGCTTGGAGTCAAGCGCGGCCTTCTTGTGCTTCGTCGTCGCCCATTTGGAGTGGCCGGACATCGCCTAGAACTCCCTCACCATTTCCACGAAGTACGAATGCACGCCGGCGTCCCCGATCAGCTCCGGATGGAAGGACGTGGCGAGCAGCGGCCCCTGGCGGACCGCGACGATCCTATCCCCAGGTTCGGCCCGGGCCAGCACTTCCACCTCGGGACCGACCGATTCCACCCAGGGGGCGCGGATGAACACCGCGCGCAGCGCACCCCGGCCGGCGAAGTCGATGTCGGCCTCGAAGGAGTCGACCTGGCGGCCGAAGGCGTTGCGGCGGACCGTCATGTCGATGCCGCCGATGGTCTGCTGGCCCTCGGCGCCGTCCTCGATCCGGTCGGCCAGCATGATCATACCGGCGCAGGAACCGTAGGCGGGCATGCCCGCCGCGACGCGCGCCCGGAGCGGTTCGAGCAGGTCGAACGTGACCGCGAGCTTCCACATGGTGGTGGACTCCCCGCCGGGGACGACCAGGGCGTCGACGGTCTCCAGCTCACCGGGGCGCCGTACGGCCACCGCCTTCGCCCCGGCGTCCTCCAGCGCGCGCATGTGCTCGCGCACGTCTCCCTGGAGGGCGAGCACACCTATCGTGGGCACACTCATCCTTTCGTCCGGCTCGTCGGATTCGCTCTAAGAGCGTAACCGCTGCCGCGCGGTGGGCCGGACGGTGATCGCCTCCCGCCCCCTCCCGGCCGCCCTCTCCGGTGCGGCGCCGTCAGGGGCGCGCGGTCTCCAGTTCCACGGTCTCCCGGATCTGGTCGATCGCGGGCGTCCTGGCCGTCGAGGGGTCGAGCGGGCGCAGGTAGGTCTGCTGGACGCCGGGGACCCGGTCCTCGATCACGAACGTCGCCCGGGTGTACGCCTCCGCGCCCGCCTGGGAGACCTGGGGCAGCACCTTGAAGTCCGCGGTGAGCCGCTCGCGCTCGATCCGGGTCACCACGTAGCCGCGCTGGTTGTTGTGGAACCTCAGGTGCGGGTTGATCGTCAGGAACGGGTGGGCGGCCGGGTCGGAGTCGCGGCCGTCGCCGCCCGAGGTGATCGAGGAGGTCACCAGCTCGGAGCCGACCGTGCGGCTCGTCGGGTCGTCGTAGTCGAGTTTGAGGTCGCTCGCCCAGTGGGCGTGCACGTCCCCGGTGAGCACGACCGGGTTGCGCACCCCGGCGTCCACCCACCCCTGGGTGATCCGCTGCCGGGAGGCGACGTAGCCGTCCCAGGCGTCCTGGCTGGTGACCTTCACGGGGCCGGCGTCGTTGTCGCGCTGGGCGAAGAAGACCTGCTGGCCCAGGACGTCCCAGCGCGCCCGCGAGTGGCGGAAGCCCTCCAGCAGCCAGCGCTCCTGCTCCGCCCCGGTGATCGAGCGGGCCGGGTCGGCCGCCTCCGGGCAGGCCCGGTAGCCGTCGCCGCAGCCCTGGTCGCTGCGGTACTGCCGGGTGTCGAGCATGTGGAAGGTGGCCAGCCTCCCCCAGCGGATCCGCCGGTAGAGCTGCATGTCGATGCCGCGCGGGACCGAGCCGCGGCGCAGCGGCATGTTCTCGTAGTAGGCCCGGAACGCCGCCGCGCGGCGGGCGAGGAATCCCGGCTGCGGGATCTCCGGCTTCTCCGGCACCTCGTCGGCCCAGTTGTTGTCCAGCTCGTGGTCGTCCCAGACGACCAGCCAGGGCGCCGCGGCGTGCGCCGCCTGCAGGTCGGGGTCGGTCTTGTACTGGGCGTGCCGCTGGCGGTAGTCCGCCAGGGTCTCGGTCTCCGGCCCCTCGTGGTGGCGGACGTTCCCGCCGGGGGCGGTGTAGGAGTCGCGCTTGTACTCGTACTGGTAGTCGCCCAGGTGCAGGACCAGGTCGGGGCGGTCCTCGGCCAGGCGCCGGTAGGCGGTGAAGTAGCCGTGCTCGTACTGCGCGCAGGAGGCGAAGGCCATCACCAGGCCGGAGCCGTACGACAGGGGGTGCGGGGCGGTCCGGGCCCGGCCCGTCGGCGAGACGTACGGCCCGGCCTTGAAGCGGTACCAGTAGTCCCGGTCGGAGGCCAGCCGGTCGACCTCGACGTGGACGCTGTGGCCCCACTCGGGGCGCGCGGTGGCGACGCCGTGCCGGACGAGCCTGCGGCCGGCCTCGTCGGCGTAGATCTGCCAGTGGACGGTGACGGGCCGGGCGGGCATGCCGCCCGCGCCGTCCTCGGCCAGCGGCCGCGGTGCCAGCCTGGTCCAGATCACGAAGCCGTCGGAGTCCGGGTCGCCGCAGGCCACGCCGAGGGTGAAGGGGTCGGAGCGCAACTCCCGGGAGGCCGGGGAGGGCTCGCCGCCGGGAGCGGGACCGGGGCCGGCGTGCGCGGCGGACGGCAGGCCGGCCGCGGCGCCCGCCGCGAGACCGGTGACGAGGAAGGAGCGCCGGCTGAGCTGGGACATGGGGGGATCCTCCCGGAGCGATCAGACGCCAACGCCGGTAGCCTCGCCGACGATCATGACAAGAGGGTGAACTCCTCAGGTCACGCAAAGGGCGGCACCCTTCACGGATGCCGCCCTTGGCGGATTCTTTCGCCGGGGATGACCGCCGCCGCGCCCGGCCGGACCGGGCCGGGGACGCCGCGGCGCGGGACTACCAGCCGCGCTCGGCCAGGCGGTGCGGGACCGGGATCTCGTCGACGTTGATGCCGACCATGGCCTCGCCCAGGCCGCGGGAGACCTTGGCGATGACGTCCGGGTCGTCGTAGAAGGTGGTGGCCTTGACGATGGCGGCGGCGCGCTGGGCGGGGTTGCCGGACTTGAAGATGCCGGAGCCGACGAACACGCCCTCGGCGCCGAGCTGCATCATCATCGCGGCGTCGGCCGGGGTGGCGATGCCGCCCGCGGTGAACAGCACGACGGGCAGCTTGCCGGTCCTGGCGACCTCGGCCACCAGCTCGTACGGCGCCTGCAGCTCCTTGGCTGCGACGTAGAGCTCGTCCTCGGGCAGGGAGGTCAGGCGCTTGATCTCGGCGCGGATCGTGCGCATGTGGGTGACCGCGTTGGAGACGTCGCCGGTGCCGGCCTCGCCCTTGGAGCGGATCATCGCCGCGCCCTCGGTGATGCGGCGCAGCGCCTCGCCCAGGTTGGTGGCGCCGCAGACGAAGGGCACGGTGAAGCGCCACTTGTCGATGTGGTTGGCGTAGTCGGCCGGGGTGAGCACCTCGGACTCGTCGATGTAGTCGACGCCGAGCGACTGCAGGACCTGGGCCTCGACGAAGTGGCCGATGCGGGCCTTGGCCATCACGGGGATCGAGACGGCGTTGATGATGCCGTCGATCATGTCGGGGTCGCTCATCCGGGAGACGCCGCCCTGCGCGCGGATGTCCGCCGGGACCCGCTCCAGCGCCATGACGGCGACCGCGCCGGCGTCTTCGGCGATCTTGGCCTGCTCCGGGGTGACGACGTCCATGATGACGCCGCCCTTGAGCATCTCGGCCATGCCGCGCTTCACCCGGGCGGTTCCGGTGATGGCGTTATCGGTGACTTCGGGCGTGCTGCTGGACACGGTCTCTACCTCACGACGGCTGGTTACTGCGGAACGGGCCGCCCGCGCGGCGGCCACCACCTGTTCATCGTAGGCGCTGGCGCGCGTATTCCCCCACACCTCCTTGGCGCACCGCCCGGCCCGGCTTGGACACCGTGTACGGGCCGCCGGGGCGCGCGGGCGGGCCGGGACCGGTCAGGGGGTGACCGGCTTGGCCGAGGCGAGCACGACCCAGACCTGGCCGGGGGCGAAGTTCATCGGCTCGCCGGTCTCGGTGGTGAAGACGGTGCCCTCCTCCTCCGAGGCGCGGCTCCAGCGCGCCTTGTAGGCCTTGCCGTCGCGCAGCACGACCGCCCGGCCCTTGCCGGTGGTGTGCACCAGCGGCGTGTAGCTCTGGTTCTTGTCGTGGAACTGCGAGCGCACGGTCTTGGTGTACTGCACGACGACCGTGGGGGCGGCGAGCTGGCCGCCCTCGGCCGCCATGTCCTTCTCGCCGTCCTGCCAGATCAGCCACTTGCCGGCCTTCTCCGACCAGCCGAAGGTGAAGCGGGCCGCGGGGTACCGCACGCTGTAGGTCTTGCGGGGCGTGCCGCCCTCGGCCGGGGCGTCGCCGAAGGTGAAGCCGATGTCCTCGGCCCTGCTCGCCTCGGGCGCCGCGGCCAGCAGCCGCTTGGTGTTCGCGAACAGGTTGTAGGGGGCGTAGCGGCCGGGCTGGCGGTAGTAGGCCCCGGGGGCGCGGCTGTCGGAGACGTCGAACAGCGGGGCCTCGGCGATGAACGGCAGCATCTTGGTCTGCGCGCCGGAGTAGGCGAAGGCCGGCTTGCCGAACTGCGGGACGAGGTGCAGGTCGGTGATGCGCGCGCTGCGGACCGGGCCGATCTTGGCCGGGAGCTTCGAGGAGAAGACCGCGATCAGCCGGGTCAGCCCGGCCTCGACCTGGGTGACGTAGACGATGTCGGCGCTCTTGAGGCCGAGCTGCGGCTTGCCCGCCGCGGTGTTCTCGATCTTCACCGCGAGCACCGGGCCGCGGCGCCCGCCGGGCAGGCCGGTGAAGGGGTGGGCCGGCTCCGGGGTCGGCGTCGGCTCCGGGGAGTCCGCCGCCGCCTGCGGCTGCCTGCCCGGAGCGGGCTCGTCGGACGAGCACGCCGCGGCGGGCGCCAGAACCGCCGCTCCGGCCAGTGTGACGGCGATCATCCGGGGTAGCCGCACGGTCATCTCCTCGAATCGGCCTGAAATCGCCAAGAGCTTACCTGTGACCGACTTGTCGGGTGTTCCGCTTGTATAGCGATTTCATGTAGGCAACCTGGGAGGACGCGGTCCCGGGGGCCCGGCGCCGGCGGGACCCCGGGAGCCGGGTCACTCGGCCGCCAGCGCGCGCGGCGGCGCGTCGTCGATCTCGAAGAAGCCCGGGTAGGCGGTGTGCCCGGCCAGCCGGAGCGTGCGGGCCAGCCAGCGGCGCTGGGCCACGCGCGTCACGCCGACCGCGTTGTTGTAGAAGCGGCGGGCGTAGACGACCTTGGCGACCGCGGCGTCGAGCTCCGCCAGCAGCTCCTCACCGGCCGGGGTCTCGGCCAGCTTCTCCCGGAAGCGCTCCTGGTCCAGCACCGCCCGCAGCACGCGCGACAGGTCGCTCTCGGCGTGCTCGCGCTCCTCCGGCCCGGCCGCGCGGGCCTCGTGGGCCGCGGCGGCCAGCACCAGGCTCGTGGCCGGGTCGAGGATCCGGGACCCGGCCAGCTCCAGGCAGACGGCGGCCCGCCGTACCAGGGCGGCGTCCAGGGCCTCGCGGGCCACCTCCAGCCGGATGTGCAGCCGGTCCAGCCGGCCCGCGCGCCAGGAGACGTAGACGGCGGTGAGCAGCAGGAGGACGCCCACCACCAGGATCGTGGTGACCGTCACGGCGTGTCGTCCTCCTCGACCCCGCCCGTGCGCGCCACCGTCTCGTAGACGCGCACGACGTCGCGGGCGACCGTGGACCAGTCGTACTTCCACACGGCGGTGCGCGCCTCGTCGGAGAGCTTGGCCCGGCGCGCGGGGTCGTCCAGCAGCGCGGCGGCCTCCCGCGCGAGCGACTCGGCGCTGCCCGTCTCGAACAGCGCCCCGGCCTGGCCCTCGTCGAGGACCTTGCGGAAGGCCGGGATGTCGCTGGCCAGGATCGCGGCGCCGGCGGACATCGCCTCGGTGAGCACGATGCCGAAGCTCTCCCCGCCCAGGTTGGGCGCGCAGAAGACGTCGACCGAGTGGTAGGCGCGGACCTTGTCGGCCTCGCTGACCATGCCCAGCAGGTCGATCCGGTCGTGGAGCCCGGACGGGACGCGCTCCAGCACCTCGCCGGCGTCGCCGGGCCCGGCGATCAGCAGGCGCAGCCTCGGCCGCCGGGGCGCCAGCAGCGTGAACGCCTCCAGCAGCACGGGCAGGCCCTTGCGCGGCTCGTCCATCCGGCCCAGGAAGCCGATCACCTCGCCGCCCGCCGGGCGCGGCAGCGGCTCGCCCTCG
Source organism: Planomonospora alba (assembly GCF_039534085.1). Taxonomy (NCBI): domain Bacteria; kingdom Bacillati; phylum Actinomycetota; class Actinomycetes; order Streptosporangiales; family Streptosporangiaceae; genus Planomonospora; species Planomonospora alba. Next base: position 19,632 of record NZ_BAAAUT010000037.1, on the reverse strand, counting down.
GTGTAGCGGCGGACCGCCACCCCGTTGGGGATGAGCACGGCGTCGCCGCCGATGAACTCCACCAGGGTCTTGCGCGCCGCGTCCGACACGGCGATCCGGGCGGTGATCTTCTCCAGCGCGCTCATGATCACGGGGGTGGCCACCGAGAAGGCCCGGGAGCGCCCGTAGGAGGCGTGGAAGGTCGCCACGATCGGCCCCCTGGCCACCCAGCAGGCCAGCAGGCCCACCGAGGGGATGAACGGCTCGTGCACGTGCAGGACGTCGAAGCGCCCGTCGCGCACCCAGCGGCGCACCCGGTTCGCCGACAGGAACCCGAACGACATCCGGGCCACCGACCCGTTGAAGGGCACCGGGACCGCGCGGCCCACCGACGTCACGTAGTCCGGCAGCTCCGCGTCGTCGGAGGCGGGGGCGATCACCGAGACGTGGTGGCCGTCCTCCATGAGCGCCTCGGCGAGGTCGCGGATGTGCACCTGGACGCCGCCCGGCACGTCCCAGGCGTACGGGCAGACGATGCCGACCCTCATCGCTCCCCCACCGCCCGGCCCGCGCCGCGGCCGGCCGCGGCGGCCGTCATGGCCGCGGCTCCAGGTCCTCCAGCCAGAGGCGCTGCAGCATGTGCCAGTCCTCGGGGTGCTCGGCGATGCCCTTCTCGAAGACGGCGGCCAGGCTCTGCGTGACCGCGGCCGCCTTCTCCTGGCGGGTGCCCTCGGCCGGCACCTCGATCTCCTCGTGGATCTCCAGCCCCCAGTCGCGCCCGTGGAAGTAGGTGATGACCGGCAGCAGCGCGGCGCCGGTGTGCACGGCCAGCAGGCCCGGGCCGGCCGGCATGCGGGTGGCCGCGCCGAAGAAGGAGACCTCGATCCCCTTGGCGGTCAGGTCGCGCTCGGCGGGCAGGGCGACCGCCCGGCCGGCGCGCAGCCGCTGGGCCAGCGTGCCGAAGTTCTGGCCGTCGCCGCCGGTCAGCGGGAGCACCTCCATGCCGAGGCCCTCGCGGAAGGCCGTGTAGCGGCGGAACAGCGACTCGGGCCGCAGGCGCTCGGCCACGGTGGTGAACGGGTGGCCCGAGCCGATGAGCCAGGCCCCCGCCTGGTCCCAGTTGCCCATGTGGGGCAGGGCGAGCACCACGCCGCGGCCCCGCTCCAGGTTCTCGAAGATGCGCTCGGCGCCGGTGACGTGCGTCCGGGCGAGGATCTCCGCCTTGGGGACGGACGGCAGGCGGAAGACCTCGTGGAAGTAGCGGAAGTACGAGCGCATGCCCGCCCGGCTCAGCTCCCGGACGGCGGGGTCGTCGGCCGAGGTGCCCCTGACCCGGGCGAGGTTGGCCTCCAGCCGGCGCACCGAGGGCCCCCGGCGCCTCCACAGCCGGTCGGCCGCGGCGTCGAAGGCCCGGGCGACCAGGCGCTCGGGCAGGTGCGGCACGAGCGCCCAGCCCGCGCCGAAACCGGCCGCGACGAGGCGGTCCTGCAGGGACGGCGCGGACGCCCGGGTCGGCGCGGGGGCCGCCGGCGGGGCGGGCGGCGGCTGCGTCGGCGGGGTGGACGGCGTGTCGGTCATCGCTCTCTTCCCATCAGCGGAGGGTCCGGGGCGGGAGGGCGACCGCCTGGCGGCGGACGTGGAGCAGGCGCTGACCGATCGTGACCGCGCTGGCCGCGGCGAGCAGCCACAGCCCGGCGGGCAGGACGTACGGCACGCCCAGGCCGGACAGGCCGGCCGAGACCAGGCCCACCACCAGCCGCTCGGGCCGCTCGGCCAGGCCGACGTCGCAGGTCATGCCGAGGCCCTCCGCCCTGGCTTTCACGTAGGACACCAGCGCCCCGGCCACGAGGCAGAACAGCGCCACCCCGGCCTGCACCCGCTCGCCCTCCAGGGCCAGCCAGACCGCCAGCCCCGAGAAGATCGCGGCGTCGCCCACCCGGTCGAGGGTGGAGTCGAGGAAGGCCCCCCAGGTGCTCCCCGGGCCGGTCATCCTGGCCATGACGCCGTCGAGGAGGTCGGCCAGCACGAAGAAGGTGATCACCAGCGTCCCGGCGAAGAGCTGGCCCCGGGGGTAGAAGAACAGGGCCGCGGCCACGGTGCCGAGCGTGCCGAGCGCGGTGATCGCGTCAGGGCCCACGCCCCGGCTGACGAGCGCCCTGGCCAGGGGCGTCAGGGCTCGGGTGACGGCGGGGCGCAGAAGTTTCAGCATCGCGCTCCGATCGTAGGCCACCGGGCCGCGGGGCGCGTATCCGCGGCCCCGCAACCGGATCGGGCGATCCCTCTTGTGATATCCGCCACATGGGTATTTGGTGAACACACCGCGTCCTTGCGGTGGCCGGACGCGGAAGCGCGGACCTTCGGGGTGCGGCCGCGGGCGACCGCCCCCTCCGCCGACGACACGGGACGACATGGGAGGCGACATGGCGGAGAAATCGAGCGGTGCAGCGGGAGCCGCGGGCAGGGCGCCGGCGGCCGACCGGCCGGACATGGTGCGCAACGTCGTGCTGGTCGGCCACTCCGGTGCGGGCAAGACGACCCTGGTGGAGTCGCTCCTGGCCGCGACGGGGACGATCCAGCGCCCCGGCCGGGTCGAGGACGGCACCACCGTCAGCGACTTCGACGAGGTCGAGGTGCGCCAGCAGCGCTCGGTGAACCTCACCGTCGCCCCGCTGGTCCACAACGGCATCAAGGTCAACCTGCTGGACACGCCCGGCTACGCCGACTTCGTCGGCGACCTGCGCGCGGGCCTGCGCGCGGCCGACGCGGCGCTGTTCGTCGTGCCGGCCACCGACGGCGTGGACGGCCTGACCAGGATGCTGTGGGAGGAGTGCGCCGCGGTCGGCATGCCCCGCGCGGTCGTGATCAGCAAGATCGACCACCAGCGGGCCGACTTCGACGAGGCGCTCACCGCCTGCCAGGACGCCTTCGGCGACGGCGTCGCCCCGCTGTTCCTGCCGGTGGTCGCCGACGGCGGGGTGCGCGGCCTGATCGGGCTGCTGACGCAGCGGTTCTACGACTACGCCACGGGCAGCCGGACCGAGAACGCGCCCGGCGAGTACCAGGAGCAGATCGACCAGTACCGCGGCGACCTGATCGAGGGGATCATCCAGGAGAGCGAGGACGAGACCCTCATGGACCGCTACCTCGCCGGAGAGGAGATCGGCCTCGACGTCCTGCTGTCCGACCTGGAGAAGGCCGTGGCCCGCGGCGGCTTCCACCCCGTGCTGACCACCGGGGGCGGCGTGGGCATGGCGGAGGTCCTGCAGCTGGTCACGCAGGGTTTCCCCGCCCCGCCGGAGCACCCGATGCCGGAGATCACCACGATCGACGGCAAGCCGGTGACCGACATCGCCTGCGACCCCGACGGCCCGCTCGTGGCCGAGGTCGTCAAGACCACCAGCGACCCCTACGTGGGCCGGATCAGTCTGGTGCGGATCTTCTCCGGGACGCTCCGCCCCGACGCGACCGTGCACGTCTCCGGGCACGGCCTGGCCGACCACGGGCACGAGGACCACGACGTCGACGAGCGCGTCGGCGCGCTCTCCTGCCCCCTGGGCAAGCACCAGCGCCCCGTCCCCAAGGCCGTGGCCGGCGACATCGTCGCGGTGGCCAAGCTGGCGCGGGCCGAGACCGGCGACACCCTCTCCGACAAGGACCGCCCGCTGCTGATGACCGCCTGGAGCATGCCGGACCCGCTGCTGCCGGTCGCGATCCAGGCCCGCTCCAAGGCCGACGAGGACAAGCTCGGGCAGGCGCTGGGCCGCCTCGTCGCCGAGGACCCGACGCTGCGGCTGGAGAACAACCCCGAGACCAAGCAGCTCGTCCTGTGGTGCATGGGCGAGGCCCACGCCGACGTCCTGCTCGACCGGCTGAGCAAGCGGCACGGCGTGGAGGTCGAGAAGGTCGAGCTCCGGGTGCCGCTCCGTGAGACGCTCGGCGGGAAGTGCCAGGCGGTCGGCCGCAACGTCAAGCAGACCGGCGGGCACGGCCAGTACGCCGTCTGCCACCTGGAGGTCGAGCCCCTGCCCTCGGGCGGCGGCTTCGAGTTCGTGGACAAGATCGTCGGCGGCGTGGTGCCGCGCCAGTTCATCCCGTCGGTGGAGAAGGGCGTGCGCACCCAGATGGAGCGCGGCGTGCTCGCCGGATACCCGATGGTGGACATCCGCGTCACGCTCTACGACGGCAAGGCCCACTCGGTCGACTCCTCCGACATGGCCTTCCAGATCGCCGGCGCGCTCGCGCTGAAGGAGGCGGCCGCCAAGGTGCCGGTCCTGCTGCTGGAGCCGGTCGACGAGGTCTGCGTGCTGGTCTCCGACGACCACGTCGGCGCGGTGATGTCCGACCTGTCCTCGCGCCGCGGCAGGGTGCTGGGCACCGAACCCGTCGGCACCGGGCGCACCCTGGTGCGGGCCGAGGTGCCGCAGCTGGAGGTGACCCGCTACGCCATCGACCTGAGATCGATGTCACACGGGACGGGGACCTTCCGCCGGTCCTTCCTGCGGTACGAGCCGCTCCCCTCCCACCTCGTCGACAAGGTCACCGCCTGACCCGCTCCGGAGGCGCGGGGAGGCGCGTCCCGGCCTCCCCACACCTCCCGGAGATTCACTTCCGTAACACAAGCATCACGAACCGATTTCTTTTTTCCGGCCGGAGCACGGCGGGACCGGTGACACACTGTGGTCCATGCGAACCGGACGACCACTGCTTGCAGCCGCCGCCCTCTCCGTGCTCACTCTCGGTGCCGCCTACACCTTCGGACCTCGGGACGCCGGGGCCTCCGGACCGGGGAACGCGCAGGACGCGCCCGCCGCGGGCACGGCCGCCGCGGTCGAGACGACGGCCGCCGCCGCGCAGTGCCGCACCGACGCGCGCCACCCCAAGCGGCAGCTGCGCGGCGTCTGGATCGCCACGGTGAACAACATCGACTGGCCGGCCCGCACCGGCCAGTCGGCCGCGCGGCAGAAGGCCGACTACGTCAAGCTCCTCGACGCCGCGGCCGAGCGCCGGATCAACGCCGTCTTCGTCCAGGTCCGCCCGGCCTCCGACGCGTTCTACCGGTCCTCCCTGGAGCCGTGGTCGAAGTTCCTGACCGGCACGGTGGGCAAGGACCCCGGGTGGGACCCGCTGCCCTTCCTGATCGCCGAGGCGCACAAGCGCGGCATGGAGTTCCACGCCTGGTTCAACCCCTACCGCGCGGCCTACGACGACGACGTGCGCTCCCTGCCGGCCTCCCACCCGGCCCGGGTCCACCCCGACTGGGTCGTCAAGCACGAGGGCCGCCTCTACTACAACCCCGGCCTGCCCGCCGTCCGCGACCACGTGACCGCCGTCATCAAGGACGTGGTGAGCCGCTACGACGTCGACGGCGTGCACTTCGACGACTACTTCTACCCGTATCCCGGCCGGGGCACGGCCTTCAAGGACGGCGCCGCCTACGCCCGGTACGGCGGCGGCGCCACGCTCGCCGACTGGCGGCGCTCCAACGTCAACAAGCTGGTCGCCCAGGTGGACCGGGTCGTGCACGCGACCAAGAAGCACGTGAAGTTCGGCATCAGCCCGTTCGGCATCTGGCGCAACGCCTCCAACGACCCGGCCGGTTCCGCCACCAGCGGCATGTCCGCCTACGACGCCATCTACGCCGACGCCCGCCACTGGATCCGCAAGGGCACCGTCGACTACGTCATGCCGCAGCTCTACTGGCCCCGCGGCTTCCGGGTCGCCGACTACGACGTGCTGATGCCGTGGTGGGCCGAGCAGGTCGAGGGCACCGGCGTGCACCTGTACATCGGCCAGGCCCTGTACCGGGTGGGCGCCGCCGACACCCCGGCCTGGAAACGGCCCGGCGAGCTCTCCTCCCACCTGACCCGCAACCGCAGGCACCCGCAGGTCCAGGGCGACGTCTACTTCAGCGCCAAGCAGATCCGCAGCAACCCGCTCGGCGCGATGGACCGGGTCGAGAAGACCCACTACTCCCGCCCGGCCCTGATGCCGCTGATGCCGGACCTCGGCGGCGGCGCCCCGGCCCGCCCCGCCGACGTCCGGCTCCAGGGCGCCGCGCTGTCGTGGAAGTCCTCCCCCGGCGCCCGCGCCTACGCGGTCTACCGGGTCGCCTCCGGCGCCGCCGACGCGTGCGCGGTGGCCGACGCCCGCAACCTGGTCGCGGTCGTGCCCGCCTCCTCCGGCGCGCGCCAGAAGCTGCCCGTCAGCGGCGGCGGGACCTACCTCGTCTCCGCCCTGGACCGGCTGCACAACGAGAGCGCGGCCACGCCGGCCCTCCTCCCGTAGCGGCCCCGCCTCGCCCGCGGGTCCCCGCCCCCCTTCCGCGCCGGTTCCGATGGACCCGGCGCGTGATCTTCCCCTACGGTGCCAGCATCCGATACCGAACGTTCGACGGCGAGGTCCGGGGAGGTCACCGATGAGGCGCACACTGCTGGTGCTCGCGCTGGTGCTGGGCGTGCTGTGGCCCGGCGCGGCGCGGGCCTCCGCCCCGGTGGAGGGCCGGGCGGACGGGCCGGGGCGCACCTCGGCCCCGGTGGAGGGCCGGGCGGTGCTGATCGGGGTACCCGGCCTGCGCTGGAGCGATCTGAGCCCGCAGGGCACGCCCAACCTGTGGCAGCTGGCCGCGCAGAGCGCGGTCGGCTCGCTCTCGGTCCGCGCGGTGGCCCGGGTGACCTGCCCCTACGACGCGTGGCTGACGGTCTCGGCCGGGATCAGGTCCGCGGTGGGCTACTCCTGCGGCCTGCCGCCGGTGCCCGAGCCGTCCGGCACCGGGGCGGTCGTCCCCGGCTACCGCTACCTGCTCGACGTCGCCGGGCAGCGCAACGCCGGGACGCTCGGCGAGGCCGTGCGCGCCGCGGGCGAGTGCACGCTCGCGATCGGCCCGGGCGCCGCGCTGGCCCTCGCCGACCGGACCGGGACGGTGGACCACTACGCGCCCTCCCCCGCGCAGATCCGCGCGGACGCCCTCACCGCGTGCCGGGTGATCGCGGTCGACGTGGACGACCTGATCCGGCCGTACCTCGGCGGCGACCGGCTGCCCGCGGTCGAGGACGCCCTCACCCCGCAGGAGCGGGCGACCGCGCTGCGCCGGGCCGACGTCAAGGCCGGGGCGGTGCTCAGCGTGCTCCCTCCCGACGCCACCGTGCTGCTGGCGGGCCTGTCCGACCACGGAGCGCAGCCGCACCTGCGGGTGGCCATGATGCGCGCCGGGGCGCAGGCCCAGGGCCGGTTCCTCGGCGCGGCCTCCACCCGGCGCGAGGACGTCACGATCCTGCCGGACATCACCGCCACCGTGCTCTCCGTCGCCGGCGTCCCGGTCCCGCCCACGGTGGTCGGCACGCCGTGGCGGGAGAGTGCGGGCCGTACCGGCGGGACGGCGGCCGCGCAGGCCGAGCTGGAGGCGGCCGACACGGCCGGCCGGACGATCAGAGAGGTCGGCGGGGTCTTCTTCAGCGCCGTCGCCGTGCTCCAGGTCGTCTTCTACGCCACCGCCTTCCTGCTGCTGCGCCGCCGGCGCGGCCTGGGCCGGGTGCGCGTGGCGGCGCTCGTGCTCGCCTCGGTCCCGGTCTCCACCTACCTGGTCAACCTCACCGGCTGGCGCCACGCGCGGACCCCGGCGCTCGAACTCGCCCTGGGGATCGCCGGGGGCGCGCTGCTGCTGACCGCGGCGGCGCTGGCGGTGCCGTTCCTGTGGGCGCGCGTCCGGCCGCTCCTGCGCTCCGGAGGGAGGCGGCGCGGTTCCCGGGCCCGGCCCCGGCGCGCGGCCCTGCGCAACGGCAGCCCGCTCGGACCGGCGGCGGTCGTGTCGGGGGTCACCGCGGCGGTGCTCGCCGGCGACCTGCTGGCCGGCACGCCCCTGCAGCTCGACAGCGTGATGGGCTACACGGCCGTGGTGGGCGCGCGCTACTACGGCCTGGGCAACATCCCGTTCGCGCTGCTGGCCACCTCGGTGCTGCTGCTGTCGGCGATGCTCGCCCACCGGCTGCTGAGGCGGGGCCGCAGGCGGGCCGCGGTGGCGACCGTCGTGCTGCTCGGCTGCTCGGCGATGGTCCTGGGCGGCTGGCCCGGCGTGGGCAGCGACTTCGGCGGCGTGATCGCGTTCGTGCCGGGCATCGCGGTGGCCGCGCTGCTGCTCGGGGGGCGGCGGGTCTCGGTCGTCCGGCTCGGCGCGCTGTGCGTGGCGGGAGGCGTCACCGTGATGGCGATCGCCTACCTCGACAACCTGCGCCCGCCGGCCGCGCAGACCCATCTCGGCCGGTTCGTCGGCCAGATCGTCAGCGGCGAGGCGATGGACGTGATCTGGCGCAAGTTCGGCGCGATGGTCGGCACCTTCCTCAGCCCGAACCTGATGCCGATCGTGATCGTGGCGCTGGCGTTCCTCGTCTACGCGATGCTGCACCCCGAGACGGCCAGCGCCGGGGTGCTGCCGGCCGCGTTCGCCTACTCCCCCGCGCTGCGGGCCGGGCTGATCGGCACGCTGGTCAGCGGGGTGGTCGGCATGCTCGTCAACGACTCCGGCGCGGCGGTGCTGTCCATGGCGCTGGCCCTGGCGCTGCCGCTGGTGATCTCGGCGGGCGTCGCGGTGCTGCGCGACGGCGTGCCGCCCTACCCCTCGGAGGGCCAGCAGCCGGCCAGCAGCGACCTGGTGTCGCGGAGCAGCTGAGGCAGCACCTTGGTCTGGCCGACCACGGGCATGAAGTTGGTGTCGCCGCCCCAGCGGGGCACCACGTGCTGGTGCAGGTGGGCGGCGATGCCGGCGCCGGCCACGCCGCCGAGGTTCATGCCCACGTTGAAGCCCTGCGCGCCGCTGGCCTTGCGCAGGGCGGCCAGGGCGCGCCGGGTGAAGTCGGAGAACTCCGCGGTCTCGGCGGCGGTCAGGTCGGTGTAGTCCGAGATGTGCCGGTAGGGGCAGACCAGCAGGTGCCCGGAGTTGTAGGGGTAGAGGTTCAGGACGGCGTAGACGGCCTCGCCGCGCGCCACGATCAGGCCGTCCTCGTCGCCCAGCTTCGGGATCTCGCAGAACGGGCAGCCGTCCTCCGGCCCCGAGCCGGTGGGCTTGTTCTCGCCCTTGATGTACGCCATCCGGTGAGGGGTCCAGAGCCTCTCGAACGCGTCCGGCGTTCCTGCCCCCCGCTGCAGCTCTGGCTCGTTGCTCATGGCGGCCAGCATATTGCCCGGTGAACCCGGCCGGACCGGCGCCTCCCGGTCATCGATACGGGCATACGGTGCATAATTTCGGCACAGTCCCAGCGAGCGTGACAGAACACAGCCGAGGAGCAGCAGATGACCGACGTCTCCGTCGAGGAAACCGTCGACGAGACCATCGAGGAGGCGGCCCGGGAGACCGGTTCCTCTCCCGAGCCCCCCGCCGCGGCGGCCCCCGCCGTCCGCCCGTTCTCGCTCGGCGCGTCCGTGGCGGCGGCCCCCGAGCCGGTGTCGTCGGCCGTGGTGAAGGGCCGGATCAAGGTGGCCGACGAGGTGGTCGAGAAGGTCGCCGCGCTCGCCACCCTGGAGGTGGCGGGGGTCGCCGGTCTGGGCACCGATCCCGGGCAACTGGCCGAGGCGGTCCGGGAGCGCGCCGGGCTGCCCCGCGGCGTGGTCGCCCACGTCCAGGACCGCACCGTCGCCGTGGACGTGGCGATCGTGGCGGAGTACGGCCACGTGGTGATGGACGTGGCCAACGAGGTGAAGACCAACGTGGCCCGCACGGTCAGCCGGATGCTGGGCATGCGGGTCGTCGAGGTCAACGTCACCGTCGACGACGTGCGCCTGCCGGGCGAGGCCGGCTCCGAGCCGGCCGCCGGCGCCTGACCGGCGCGGAGAACGGCACGGGCGCGGGCGGCGGGCCGTAACGCACGGTGTGCGGCCCGCCGCCCGCCCGCGTGTCCGGCCCGGTCGCGGCACCGCGGTCCGGGGACCGCGGCCCGATCGCGGCCCCGTGACCCCGGACCGATCAGGACCGCGGCCCGATCACGGCACCGCGGCCGGGTCCGGAGGTCACGGAGCGGGCCGGGCGGCGACCGGAGCCGGCCGCGGCTTCAGACCTGGACGCGGCGCTCGATCGCGTCGACGATCTCGTCGATCGCCTGGTCCACCGGGACGCCGTTCTTCTGCTCGCCGTTGCGGAAGCGGAAGGAGACCGCGCCGTTGGCGATGTCCTCGTCGCCCGCCAGCAGCATGAACGGCACCTTGGCCTTCTGCGCGTTGCGGATCTTCTTCTGCATCCGGTCGTCGGAGGCGTCCACCTCGATCCGCACGCCCCGCTCCCGGGCCTTCTTGGCCAGGTCCTGCAGGTAGGGCACGTGGGCGTCGGCGATCGGGATGCCGACGGCCTGGACCGGGGCGAGCCAGGGCGGGAAGGCGCCCGCGTAGTGCTCGACCAGGACGCCGAAGAAGCGCTCGATCGAGCCGAACAGCGCCCGGTGGATCATGACGGGCCGCTGCCGGGAGCCGTCGGCCGCCTGGTACTCCAGCTCGAAGCGCTGCGGCAGGTTGAAGTCGAGCTGGATCGTCGACATCTGCCAGGAGCGGCCGATCGCGTCGCGCGCCTGCACGGAGATCTTCGGCCCGTAGAAGGCCGCGCCGCCCGGGTCGAGGACGAGCTCGAGGTTCTCGGACTCGGCGACCTCGCGCAGCGTCCGGGTCGCCTCCTCCCAGTCCTCGTCGCTGCCGACGAACTTCTCCGGGTCCTTGGTGGACAGCTCCAGGTAGAAGTCGCGCAGGCCGTAGTCGCGCAGCAGGTCGAGCACGAAGCGGAGCAGCGAGACCAGCTCGTCGCGCATCTGCTCGCGGGTGCAGTAGATGTGCGCGTCGTCCTGGGTCAGGCCGCGCACCCGGGTCAGGCCGTGCACGACGCCCGACTTCTCGTAGCGGTAGACGGTGCCGAACTCGAACAACCGCAGCGGCAGCTCCCGGTAGGACCGCCCGCGCGCCCGGAAGACCAGGTTGTGCATCGGGCAGTTCATGGGCTTGAGGTAGTATCTCGCGCCCTCCAGCTCCATGGGCGGGAACATGCCGTCGGCGTACCAGTCCAGGTGGCCGGAGACCTGGTACAGGTTCTCCTTCGTGATGTGCGGGGTGTTGACGAAGGAGTAGCCCGCCTCCTCGTGCCGGCGCCGGGAGTAGTCCTCCATGATCTTGCGGATCACGCCGCCCTTGGGGTGGAAGACCGGCAGGCCGGAGCCCAGCTCGTCGGGGAAGCTGAACAGGTCGAGCTCGGCGCCGAGCTTGCGGTGGTCGCGCTTCTCGGCCTCCTCCAGCAGGTGGAGGTATTCGTCCTGCCTCTCGCGCGACTCCCAGGCGGTGCCGTAGATCCGCTGCAGCTGCGGGTTCTTCTCGCTGCCCCGCCAGTAGGCACCGCCGGAGCGCATCAGCTTGAACGCCGGGATGGAGCGGGTGCTCGGCACGTGCGGGCCGCGGCACAGGTCCTTCCAGCACAGCTCGCCGGTCTTGGGGTCGAGGTTGTCGTAGATGGTCAGCTGGCCGGCGCCGACCTCGACGCTCTCCTCGTCGGCCGCGCCGGCCTTGAGCCCGATCAGCTCCAGCTTGTACGGCTCGGCGGCCAGCTCGGCGCGCGCGTCGTCGTCGGAGACGGCGCGGCGGGAGAAGAGCTGGCCCTGCTTGACGATCTCGCGCATGCGCTTCTCGATGCGCTTGAGGTCCTCGGGGGTGAACGGGGCGGCGACGTCGAAGTCGTAGTAGAAGCCGTTCTCGACCGGCGGGCCGATGCCGAGCTTCGCCTCGGGGAAGATCTCCTGGACGGCCTGGGCCATGACGTGCGCGGTGGAGTGGCGGATGATCGCCCGGCCGTCGGCGCTGCCGGCCTCGACGGGCTCGATCACGTCGCCGTCGGCCACGGCGGCCGCGAGGTCCTTCAGCTCGCCGTTCGCCCGGGCGGCGACCACCGAGCGGCCGTCGGCCCCGAGGACGTCGCCGTACGTCGTGCCCCCAGCCACCACACGCTCGGCTCCGGCGAGGGTGATGCGAAGTTCTGGCGCGGCAGACACGGTTGCTCCTTCGATGAGTGGTAGAAAACCGATGCTACCGGTGAGCACGGCGCGCCGGAGCGGCCGACCGGCCGGTGCCCGGTCATCCGGCGAGCCCGTCCACGGGCCGGGCCGGGGACATCATCTAGTCTTGGTCGCTGTGAACGCAGCAGCTCAGACTTCCGGCGCCCACGGCGTCGGCATCGCGACCATCACCCCCGACGGGACGGTGCTGGACACCTGGTTCCCCTCCCCGCGGCTGGGTGAGCCCTCCGCGCCGGGCACCCGCCGGCTGACCCCGCAGGAGGCCGAGCAGGCCCTCGGCCCCGCCGCCGCGGCGCTGCTCGGCCCGGACGCCGACCGGGGCGTCGAGGTGGTCGCCGTGGAGACCGGCATCGCCAAGCTCTCGGAGCCGCCCGCCGACACCTACGACGTCTACCTCCGCCTGCACCTGCTCTCCGCCCGCCTGGTCAAGCCGCACGGCCAGAACCTGGACGGCGTCTTCGGCCTGCTCGCCAACGTCGTGTGGACCAACCACGGCCCCTGCCCGGTCGAGGGGTTCGAGGAGGTGCGGCTCCGCCTGCGCGCCCGCGGCCAGGTGACCGTCTACGGCGTCGACAAGTTCCCCCGGATGGTGGACTACGTGGTGCCGACCGGCGTGCGGATCGCCGAGGCCGACCGCGTCCGGCTCGGCGCGCACCTGGCCGCCGGCACGACGGTGATGCACGAGGGCTTCGTCAACTTCAACGCCGGCACGCTCGGCGCCTCCATGGTGGAGGGGCGGATCTCCGCCGGGGTCGTCGTCGGTGACGGCTCCGACGTCGGCGGCGGCGCCTCGATCATGGGCACCCTGTCGGGCGGCGGCAAGCAGGTGATCTCCGTCGGCGAGCGCTGCCTGCTCGGCGCCAACAGCGGCATCGGCATCTCCCTGGGCGACGACGTGGTCGTGGAGGCGGGCCTGTACGTCACCGCCGGGACCAAGGTGACGCTCCCCGACGGCAAGGTCGTCAAGGCCGCCGAGCTCTCCGGCGCCTCCGGGCTGCTGTTCCGCCGCAACTCCACCACCGGCGCCGTCGAGGCCGTCCCCCGCCAGGGCACCGGCGTGGAGCTCAACGCGATCCTGCACGCCAACGACTGAGCCGTCGCGGTCCCGGCCGCCGGGCGGCCGGGACCGCGACGCTGGGGGTGATCGATGACCGGGCACAGGGCGGCCCCGGACTCCGGGGCCGGCACCACCGTGGCTCGGTGGGTGACCGACCTGTTCTCCCCGCAGGCGCTGGTCATCGGCCTGCCGCCGCTGGTCGGGATGGTGACGGGCGGCTGGCCGGGCGCGGGCTGGGGGCTGATGGCCTCGGTGCTGTGCGGCGGTGTCCCCGCCGGGGTGATCCTGGCCGGGGTGCGCTCCGGGCGGCTGGACTCCCACCACCTGGTCGACCGGGCGAGCCGGACCCGGCCGCTGCTGGTGGCGATGGTCGCCGTGGTCGTCGCCCTGGTGCTGCTGGCCTCCCTGGACGGCCCCCGGCTGCTGGTCGCCACGGTGGCCGCGATGCTGGCCGCCCTCGCCCTGACCGTCCCGATCACCCTGCGCTGGAAGATCTCCTTCCACGCGGCCGTGTCCGCAGGCACCGTGGTGGTGCTCGCCCACGTGCTGCCCGCCGTACCCGTGCTGGCGGCGGGCGCGCCGGTCGTGGCCGTGATCTGCTGGGCGCGGGTACGGCTGCGCCACCACACCCCCGCCCAGGTCGCGGCCGGGGCGCTCACCGGTGCCGGCTCGGCCTGGGCGACCCTGGCCGCGTTCGGCGTCTGAGCCCGCCCGGCGGGCCCGCCCTCCCGGTACGGCACGCGGCCCCGGCCCCGCGCGCCGCGGGAGCGCGGGGCGCGGGGCCGCCCGCCTCAGAGCGGGGTCTCGCCTCAGAGCAGGGTCTTGAGGAACTCCCGGGTCCGGCCGCCGTCGGAGGCGAACTCGGCGGCGGCGAAGTCGGTGACCCCGGCCTCGGCCAGCGTCCCGATCTGCGCGGCGACGCTCTCCTCGTCCCCGACGATCGCCACGTCGGCCGGGCCCGCCGCGCCCTCCCGGTCGAGCACCGCCCGGTAGGACGGCAGCTGCCCGTAGACGGCGAACACCTCCGCGGCCCGGGCCCGCGCCGCCTCGGCGTCGTCGGTGACGCAGACCGGCAGCGCGCAGACGATCCGCGGCGCGGGCCGGCCGGCGGCCCGCGCCGCCTCGGTGACGGCGGGGGCGATGTGCTCGGCGACGGTCCTGGGGCCCGTCATCCAGAGCACGGTGCCGTCGGCGACCTCGCCCGCGAGCTTGAGCATGCGCGGGGCCAGCGCGGCGATCAGGACCGGCATCCGCCCCGCGCCGGGCGTGCTCAGGCCGATCCGCGCGGTGAGGGTCTCACCCTGGAAGTCCACCTTCTCCCCGCGCGCCAGCGGCATCAGGACCGACAGGTACTCGCGCATGTGCCGGGCGGGCCGCTCGTAGCTGTAGCCGAACATGCCCTCGATCACCACCTGGTGCGAGAGCCCGATGCCCAGGTTCAGGCGGCCGTCCAGCGCGGCGTTGGCGGTGAGGGCCTGCTGGGCCAGCGCGGCGGGGTGGCGCGGGTAGGTCGGCACGACGGCGGTGCCGAGTTCGATCCCGGGCACCCCGGCGCCCGCCACGGCCAACGCGGTCAGCGCGTCGAGGCCGAAGATGTGCGAGACCCAGGCCGAGGTGAAGCCGTCGTCGGCCCCCCTGGCGATCCGCTCGCGGAGCTTTCCGAGCACGTCCGGACCCTTGGGCTCGTTGATGAACAGACCGATTCGCATCGCTGCAGAACTCCATTCTGGTGGCTCGGGCCAGTGTACGACCCGGACCGAGCTTTGTTCCGTACCTGTCGATCGTCTCGCCGGTCCCCGGGCGCGGGGCGCCCGCGCCCGGACCGCGGGGGAACCCGGCGGAGGAGCGGCCGCGGGACCCGTGGCGGACCCGGCATGGGGCCGCGCGGCGGGGGCAGGGGTGCCGTGCGGGGCGCGGGTGCGCCCAGGGACCTCAGGGAACCCCGGGGAGCGGGGCGAACGCCCGGAAGGAGGACGGCCGTGGCGCCGTGGGCCGATCACGCGATCTGGTGGCAGGTGTACCCGCTGGGTTTCACCGGCGCCGAGGCCGCCGCGCTCCCGCCGCAGGCGCCCGTCCGGCACCGGCTGCGGCACCTGGAGGCCTGGCTGGACTACGCCGTGGAGCTGGGCTGCTCCGGCCTGCAGCTGGGCCCGGTCTTCGCCTCGGAGACGCACGGCTACGACACCGTCGACCACTTCCGGATCGATCCGCGGCTCGGTGACGACGCCGACTTCGACCGGTTCGCCGCCGCCGCCCGGGACCGGGGCCTGCACCTCCTGCTGGACGGGGTGTTCAACCACGTCGGCCGGGCCTTCCCGGTCTTCCGGCGGGCCGGCGCCGACCCGCGCGCGGCCGCGTGGTTCCGCCGGGACGCCGGGGCGGGCGGAGAGGCCGGGGACGGCGGGGGGTACGCAACCTTCGAGGGCCACCACCGTCTCGTCGCCCTCGACCACGACGAGCCCGCCGTGCTCGACCACGTCGTGCGCGTCATGGACCACTGGCTCTCCCGGGGCGCCTCCGGCTGGCGGCTCGACGCCGCCTACGCGGTGCCGGCCCGGTTCTGGCGCGAGGCCCTGGAGCGGGTACGGCCGCGCCACCCCGGCGCGTGGTTCGTCGGAGAGGTGATCCACGGCGACTACGCCGCCTACGTCCGCGAGAGCGGGCTGGACTCGGTCACCCAGTACGAGCTGTGGAAGGCGATCTGGAGCTCGCTCAACGACGGCAACCTCCACGAGCTGGCCTGGACCCTGGACCGGCACGGCGCGCTGCTGGAGACCTTCACGCCCCTGACCTTCGTGGGCAACCACGACGTGACACGGCTGGCCAGCCGTCTGGCCGACCGCCGCCACCTCGGCCACGCCCTGGCCGTGCTGTTCACCGTCGGCGGCGTGCCCAGCGTCTACTACGGCGACGAGCAGGCCTTCACCGGCGTCAAGGAGGAACGGGAGGGCGGTGACGACGCGGTCCGCCCGGCCTTCCCCGGCTCCCCCGGCGAGCTCTCCCCGCTGGGCCGGCCCGTCCACCGGCTGCACCGGCGGCTGATCGGGCTCAGGCGGCGCCACCCGTGGCTGGTGCGGGCCCGGACCGCCCTGCCGTACCTGGACAACCGCGCCGCCGTCCTGGAGTCCTGCGATCCCGCCGACCCCGGCCGCAGGGTGCTGACCCTGCTGAACGTCGACGACCGTCCCCGGCGCCTGCCGGTGGAGGCCGGCGGCCTGGCCGTGCTGGAGTCGTCCGCCGAGGGGGACGCCCCGGCCGGGCCGCCCGCCGCACCCGGCCGCACCCCGTCCACCCACACCGTGCCCGCCCACGGCTGGACGGTCCTCGGCCCGCGCTGACCCGGGATCCCCGCCGCCGCCGGGGCGCCCGGGCGCCCCGGCGGCGGATGCGGCCGGACCCCGCCGGACCGCCGGAGGCCCGGCCGCGCCCGCTCACCCCGCGCGGGGGCCCGTGCTCTCCCGGACGACGAGCTCCGGCTCCACCAGCCGGTAGCGGTTCTCCGCGCCCCCGTCGATGCGCTCCAGCAGCAGCTCGAAGGCCAGGCGGCCCACCTCGCCGAAGTTCTGCCTGACCGTGGTCAGCAGAGGCCAGAGGTAGCCGGCCTCCGGCACGTCGTCGAAGCCGACCACGCTCACGTCCTCCGGCACCCGGCGGCCGGCCTCCCGCATCGCCCGCAGCACCCCCATGGCCATGTGGTCGTTGGCCGCGAAGACCGCCGTCACCTCCGGGTCCCGGGCCAGCCGCAGGCCGTGCTCGTACCCGGAGCGGGCGCTCCAGTCACCGGGCAGCGGGTCGGGCACCGGGCGGCCCTCCGCCTCCAGGGCCGAGCGCCAGCCGGCGATCCGGCCGGCGGCGTCGATCCAGTCCGGCGGGCCGGACAGGTGCCAGACCGTGCGGTGGCCGAGACTGAGCAGGTGGCGCACGGCCCGCACGGCCCCCGCCTCCTGGTCGACCGCGGCGACCGGCACCGGCAGCCCCTCGCGGGCGCCGACCACGACCACGGGCAGGTCGGCGGGCAGGCTGCGCAGCCCGTCCACGGCCGACTCGTGCGGGGCCACGATGACGACCCCCTCGACGGACTGGGCGCGCAGCCGGTCCACCGCGTCGCCGATGGAGCGGCGGTTCAGCGCGGTCAGGCTCACGATGGTGATGAGGTACTCCTCGCCCCGCGCGGCCCGCTCGATGCCGTAGAGCGTCGAGGCGGGGCCGTACAGGGTGGTGTCGAAGCTGACCACGCCGAGCGTGCCCGAGCGCCCGGTGACCAGCGAGCGCGCGGCCTGGTTGGGGCGGTAGCCCAGCTCCCGCACCGCCTCCAGGACGCGGGCCCGGGTGTCCGGCCGCACCTTCTCCGGGGTGTTGAGCACCCGGGAGACGGTCATCGCCGACACGCCCGCCCGCTCCGCGACGTCCTCCATGACGGCGGTCCTGGGGCGGCCGGGGAGCGTCGTCTCGTCTGGGGGCTGCGGAGTCATGCCACCTGGTTCCTCGTCGGGGTCCCCGTCGGGGCCGCTGCTGTGTTTGCGGTAACAACCGCAGTCCCGAACTCTACCTTTCCCGGGGCCGGTCCCTCCTTCCGGCACGCCCTCCGCGGTGGGCGCACGGCGCCGGCGGGAGCGCGGCCGGAGCTTGACCTTCCTTTGTGATAACGCTAACAATCGGCTCCGGTCCCGCGCGGAACCCGGGACCGGACCGCCGCACCCGCCGGTCCCGCCCCGGAGCCCGCGCCCCCGCACCGACAGGAGCAGCCTCCGTGCAGCAGGCACACCTCACGCTCGACCCGGCCTTCCGCATCGCGCCGGTGCACCGCCGCACCTTCGGCACGTTCGTCGAACACCTCGGCAGGTGCGTCTACACCGGCATCCACGAGCCGGGCCATCCCACCGCCGACGAGGACGGCTTCCGCCGGGACGTCCTGGAGCTCACCCGGGAGCTGGGCGTCACCACGGTCCGCTATCCCGGCGGCAACTTCGTCTCCGGCTACCGGTGGGAGGACGGCATCGGGCCGGTGGAGGCGCGCCCCCGCCGGCTCGACCTGGCCTGGCACAGCACCGAGCCCAACCACGTCGGCCTGGACGAGTTCATGCGCTGGACGCGCAAGGCGGGCGTGGAGCCGATGATGGCCGTCAACCTCGGCACCCGCGGCGTCCAGGAGGCCCTCGACCTGCTGGAGTACTGCAACATCGCCTCCGGCACCCACTGGTCGGACCTGCGCCGCGCCAACGGGACCGAGGAGCCGCACGCCATCCGCATGTGGTGCCTGGGCAACGAGATGGACGGCCCCTGGCAGATCGGCCACAAGACGGCCCGCGAGTACGGCAGGCTGGCCGCCGCGACCGGCCGCGCGATGCGCATGCTGGACCCCGGCCTGGAACTGGTCGCCTGCGGCAGCTCCGGATCGTCCATGCCGACCTTCGGCACGTGGGAGGCCACCGTGCTGGAGGAGGCCTACGACGTGGTCGACTACGTCTCCTGCCACGCCTACTACGAGGAGCACGACGGCGACCTGGCGAGCTTCCTGGCCTCGGCCGCCGACATGGACCACTTCATCGACTCCGTGGTCGCCACCGCCGACAGCGTCCGGGCCCGGCTGGGCGCGAAGAAGCGGATCGACATCTCGTTCGACGAGTGGAACGTCTGGTACCTGTCCCGGTTCCTGAACGCCGAGCCGCCCGAGGACTGGCCGGTCGCACCGCCCCTGCTGGAGGACCACTACCACCTGGCCGACGCCGTCACGCTGGGCGGCCTGCTGATCTGCCTGCTCCGGCACAGCGACCGGGTGACCGCCGCCTCGCTCGCCCAGCTGGTGAACGTGATCGCCCCCATCATGACCGAGCCCGGGGGCCGGGCCTGGCGGCAGACCACCTTCCACCCGTTCGCGCTCACCGCCGCGCACGCCCGGGGCGAGGTCCTGCGCGTGGAGCCGGTCTCCCCCGTCCACGAGACGGCCAAGTACGGCGAGGTCCCGCTGCTCGACGCGGTGGCCACCCGCGATCCGGAGAGCGGGGCGACGGTCCTGTTCGCGGTCAACCGCTCGACCGGCGAGCCGCTGGAGCTGGCGGTGGACACCCGCGCCCTCGGCCCCGTGCGCCCGGACGGCGCCGTCACCCTGTCCGGCCCCGACGTCTACGCCCGCAACAGCGCCGACGACCCGGACCGGGTGGCCCCCCGCCCGCTGCCCGGGGTCGCGGCCGACGGCGGCACGCTGCGCGCGGTCCTCCCGCCCGTCTCCTGGAACATGATCCGCCTGACGGACGGCTGAGCCGGGCCGCCGCCCGCCCCTCCCGGTGCAGGCGCCGGGAAGGGCGGGCGGTCCGGCGCGGGGCCGGAGCCGGACCGGGGGGCGGGACCGGGCCGGAGACGACACCGGGGGCCGGGCCGGAGCCGGTCCGATGCCGGGGCCGGGCCGGGGGCGTCAGGCGCTCTCGGCACCGGCCGGGGCCGGGGCCCGCGAGGGCTCGGGCGCGGAGCGGGGCCGCGGCACGCCGCCCCGCCCGTCCCCGCGGCGCCCCCGCCGCAGGAGCGCGTCGAGCGCCCACGGGCCCGGGCCGAGCACCGCGATCAGGAAGA